>JAQTNW010000001.1 GCA_028713655.1 Candidatus Methylacidiphilales bacterium
TGCGAGAAGGACTTTTTTGATTTCCGCGTATTTGATGAAGAGAATGATGACTTCCGCATCCAGCCCTGTTTTTCGCCGGTCTGGGATTCGGCCATCACGGCGGTGGCCCTGGGTTCCTCCGGGCTGCCCCCGGACCATCCGCAGTTGCAGAAGGCTGCGGACTGGCTGATTGCCAATGAAATCCGCAGTTTTGGCGATTGGAAAATCAAGAACCCGTATCCGGAAGCGAGCGGTTGGGCTTTCGAGTTTCACAATGATTTTTATCCCGATGTGGATGACACCTTTGAGGTGTTGCTCGCGTTGCGCCTGATGCAGGCCACGGACCAGAAAAAGCAGAATGAAGTGATGCATCGCGCGCTGAATTGGGCGAAGAGTTTCCAGTGCAAGAACGGCGGATTTGCCGCTTTTGACAAGGATGTGACCAAGCATTGGCTGGACCACGTGCCGTTTGCCGATCACAAAGCCATTCTCGATCCTCCGTGCAGCGATATCACGGCGCGTGCGTTGGATTGTTTTGCCAAACTGGGCGTTTCCCGGAAGGACCCGGTAATCAAGCGGGCGATCAAGTATTTGCGGGACACCCAGGAGGAGGACGGTTCCTGGTTTGGGCGCTGGGGCGTGAATTATGTGTATGGCACCTGGTTGACCCTGCGAGGGCTGCATTCCATCGGGGAAGATATGAATCAGGACTGGCTGGTGCGTGCGCGCGACTGGCTGGAATCCTGCCAGAACCCGGATGGCGGCTGGGGCGAAACTTGCGCTTCCTATTGGGACAAAGGTCTCAAAGGTCAGGGGCTGAGTACGGCATCGCAGACAGCCTGGGGCCTGATGGGCATGTTGACCTGTGGTGATCCAACCCGTCCGAGTATCCAGCGTGCCGGTCATTACCTGGCTTCGATGCAGCAGGAGGACGGCAGTTGGAAAGAGGATGTCATCACAGGCACGGGTTTTCCCTGCGTCTTTTACCTGAAATATGATCTCTATCGGAACAACTGGCCGCTGTTGGCCTTGTCCGAGTTGCGCCAACTGATAGGCCTGCGGCGCCAGGACGCCTTGAAATGATCGCTGTTGCATTTCCCACCGAGTTTGAAGCCCGCGACCTGATTCAAAGCCTTGTCAGCAAGCAAGCCAGGAATTTTTCCGGTGTGGACTGCTACACGGGTGATATTGGAAAAACACCGGTGCTGATCATCATCACGGGGATTGGTGGGCGGGCGGCAGCCGACAGTGTGGCGCGTGTATTGACTCAAAACCTGGCCGCACTGCTGATCCTCACGGGTTTTGCCGGCGCCTTGAACAAGGACTTGCGGAAAGGCCAGGTGCTGGTGGCCGCCCGATATAGTTCCAATGACATGTTAAATTTTTTGCGCCTCCTTCCAGGTTACGACATCGGCCTGATGTGCACGTCCGAGAAAATTGCGGCCACGCCGGAGGAAAAGGCCGCCCTGGCCGCGGAAACAAGCTGCCAGATGGTCGATATGGAAATGGCCCCGGTGGCCGAGGTGGCCAAACGCCTCGACATCGAAATCCTGGGCATTCGTGTCATCAGTGACGAGGCCGATGAAACGATTCCAGCAGATATCCTGTCGCACTGTTATAATCCCGAAACGGGACGTCCGTCGCCGGTCCGCATGGCCCTGCACTGTCTGGTTCGTCCCCACCGTTGGGGCGCGCTCAAGAAATTCCTGGCGCCCCTGCCTGAGGTGCGGCGCACGCTGACGAATTTTCTCATCAGTGTGCTGAATGAGTTTGAGGAGAGCTAGAAGTTGGCCGATTCCATTACCTGGATGCATGCGGGGTGAATACGGCCTGATGTTCTGATTTTATGCGGCGCGATATTGAATTTAAAATCAAACGTGAAGATGGTACTTCGTATGAAGTCCGGGTTTCGCCATTTGGCGGCGCATTCAAATTCCAGTTCAAGGAGAAAGGGCCCGATGCCGCCTGGAAGTATGACTGCAAACCATCGAGGACAGACCTTGAAATGCTGCTGGATATCATTGAACGGCGCTATGCCAGGAGGCGGTCCTCACTCAAGGATGTGCAGGCGGCGCAGAAATTATTGAAAGATTTTAACCGCGCCTAACCCGGATGTTTCACACGCTTCAGAAAACCCTTGCGAAGGGTCCAGCCCTCAAAGCGGCGCAGAAACAGGGGCGCAACGACATCCGGGTTATAAGCTAAACCGACGGAATAGGAATTTTTCGAATTGGAACTGCCTTATTTTGAGGCGGTTTTGCAATAGCCTGCTTACCCTCCAGCGTTTCCTCTCCTGCCAACGGACAAACCCAATCAAGGGGAGAATTCCCGTGACGGGCGTGGGATAAGCAGGCTAAATTGGCCTCGTATGCCCTCCTTTGATATTTCATCCGATGTGGATATGACCGAAGTGAAAAATGCCTGCCTGCAGGCCCGTAAGGAGCTGCAAACACGCTTCGATTTCAAAAGTGTCAATTGGGAGATTGAAGAGCAGAAGGATGCGCTGGTTTTAAGCGCCGACGACGAATTCAAGCTGCAGGCCTTGAGCCAGATCCTGATGGGGAAACTGGCAAAGCGTTCGGTCAGTTTGAAAAATATCGATGCCCAGAAAACCGAAATTTCATCCGTCGGCCGCGCGCGCCAGGTTTTGAAAATCAAACAGGGAATCGAAACCCCGGTGGCCAAGGACATCATTGCCCGGATCAAGGGACTGGGCCTCAAGATCCAGGCCCAGATCCAGGAGGGCCAGGTGCGCGTGACGGGTAAAAACAGGGATGATTTGCAGGCTGTGATCCAGTTTGTCCGCGGCCAGGACCTGTCCGTCGGGGTTGAATTTGGAAATTTCAGGGATTAACCCGGATGCCCGCCTGTGTCTGCAAACTCCCACGGTATGCTTTGTTCAAAGGCCGGGCAGAAATATGGAGCAGAACCATCCGGGTTAAAAACAAAACCGCCTGAATATTATTGGATTATTTTGAAACAGAACTTCTTTATTTTGAGGCGGTTTTGCCATAGCTTGCATGTTCCCGGTGCCTGTCTTCGTGCCCGCAGAGAAGAAAGTGGCGGCGGATTTTTAAAAAGAATGTGAAACATGCAAGCTAGAGCAAATTGCATTCATATTGTCGCCTCATCACGAGGCCCATCTTGGGCCGTGGCGATCCACTCCATACCCATAAGCTGGTTTCTGGATTGCCGCGTCGCTGCGCTCCTCGCAATGAGGCATGAACGTGCTGCAGAATAAATACAATATGCTCTAACAAATCAAAAAATTCAATTATATATATGAAAAAATCATGCCTGTTTCTCGCCGTCTTTGCGTTGCTGTCGTACCAATGCCATGCGCGCATCGGGGAAAGTTCCGCCCAACTTGAAAAGCGCTTCGGCCCGCCGATCCGCGAGCTCAAACAGCCCGGCGCGACGATTTATCAAAACCAATACATCAACAGTGACATTCTTATCCTCGCCACGATTTGCAATGGCGCGTCTGTCGTGGAACATTACATGAAACTGAAGTCCGTGCCTGTTGGAAATGAAGCGCCGGTATTGATCTTGATGCCCGTGGAACTGGCGGCTGCCATTCTACAAGCCAACACGGAAGGTTCCCAGTGGGACGAGGTTGAGAACAATGAGCACACGCGGCGATTGGTGCGCGCGGACAAGAAAGCGCTCGCGGTGATCGTTAAGGAGAAGCAGTCTGTCAAGGAAGTCAGGATCAGTTCGGTGGATTTTGCTGAGGCTTTGGCGGGACGTACTTCATCGGGTCAAAATAAATAACAGGGAACATCGTGGCCCGGTTGAAGGAAGAGCCCGCTCCCCGAAACAGTTTGCTGTTGTTTTTGGCGAGATGCGCCGAGGCCTTCCTGCTTTGATTGGCTTGCAGTACTTCTTCCATGGGCGGGGCTTTACCCTCGATAATAACAGGAGTTCCCACCTCTGTTGATTCAAAAAGTTCCTTTGCCTTGTCCAACGGCATCCGCATGCACCCGTGCGAGGCCGGGAATCCCGGAAGCCAGCCCGCATGCATGCCCATTTCCCCGCTGCTTAGACGCATGAAATAGGGCATCGGTATGTTGTAAATAGTGGAAACCCAGTACTCGTGCTTGTCGGTGACTGCGTAATTTCCGGTTGGGGTCGGATTGGAGTCGCGCCCGCTGGACAGGTCGGTTTCCCAGATGACATCGCCGTCCTGGATGACATACGCCTTTTGGCAGCTGAGATCCACCCGGATGAATTTCTTGTGGTGTTGTTCCGGAGTGGCGGACAATCCGCTACAGAAAAATACGAGGGTCAACAGAGCAGGTATAATACGTTGCATGGGCATCGATAAATAGGGATTCTTGTGGAAATGACAATGGAAACCGGTTATGGAAGCCTTTAATTTACCTGAAGAACAAAGGCTGTGGGAAGCGGAATTTCAGCTCAAGCAGCTTGCTTCGGGTGAATGGACCCTTCAGCCCGTCGCGGAAGGCGAGGTGTTTCACCCCGTCATCGGAGCGCGACAGGAGGCAGAGCAGCTTTATCTCCGCCCGTTTGATTTTTCCGCGCGTTGCCGGAGCGCGGTGAATGAGCCACTGGTCGTCTGGGATGTCGGTTTGGGGGCTGCCGGCAATGCGTTTCATGCCGTCGAGTGTTGGTGCCGGGAGCCGGAGCGGGACTTGCACCTGCATAGCTTTGATCTCAACGACCACGCGCTGCGTTTTGCGCTCCATGCGAGATGGCAACATCCGGAAGCGTTTGAGTGGCTGGCTCCGACCCAGCCAGCGCTGGAGGGTCTGGACTGGCCCGGGATACTTCGGAACCAGGGACTTGTCCGCCAGATCCGGGGCCGCAGCCTGAAATGGCAGTGGCATTTGTGCGATTTTCCATCCTGGATCGGGCAGGGGAAAGCACGGCAACATCCTTTGCCGGAACTGGTATTTTATGACGCCTATTCACCCGCAAAATGCCCGGCAATGTGGGCGTTGGAGCACTGGCGGAATCTGAGGGCCTTATTCGATAAAGAGCAGCCCTGCGAAATTGCGTTTCATTCCCGTTCGACGGCGCTGCGCGTCACATTGCTGCTCGCCGGGTTTTACGTAGGCAGAGGAGTCTCAATTGGTGAAAAGGACGAAACCACCGTGGCAGCGACCCGGTTGGATTTACTGAAACGTCCCCTGGCGAAAGATTGGTTGGGGCGGGTGCGGCGTTCCAGTTCCGCCCGGCCGTTCAGGACAGGTGTCGCCGGACAGAGTTCTATAACAGTTGTGGATTTTGAAATGCTGGCAGCCCATCCGCAGTTTGGCGGGTGAACTCCGAACAAACCTTCGGCTTTTCAACCGGGATTGTTTGCGTTAGTTTGCCTCATTCATGAGCGACCCGACTTCCGTTAAAACGCGAATTGCCGAATTGGAACGTACACTGGAACAGTTGAGGCAACAGACCGGCGCTGAAGGAAAATCCGAACCGATTGTGCCGCCGCCCCTGCCAAAACGGGCCCGGCCGGTCAGGGGAAAATCAAAGGATGAAGCATCCGAATCCATCATCCCGCCTCCGTTGCCGGTGGCTCCTGACGCCCCCAAAAGCGGGACGGAAACCGGAGCGGCCAACTGGTTCAGCCGGGCGGGTGTGGCGATGGTTTTGATGGGCCTGGCGTGGCTTTTTAAACTCAGCATCGACCACGGCTGGTTTACGCCCGGTCTTCGTATTGCCTTTGGCGCTTTGCTCGGCGCTGTCTTTTTGTTTTACGGCTGGAAATTGAGGGAGGCCCGCCCGGTGCTTTGCCAGGCCTTGATCGGCGGCGGCCAGGCTGTTTTTTATGTGACGATTTATGCCGCTGTCCGTTGGTACGCGTTGGTTTCCGATCCCGCGGCCTTCTGCCTTATGGTGCTGGTGTCCGCCGCCGGTTTCTGGTTCTCAACGCGGCTCAATTCCATGACGCTGGCTTTTATTGGAATGATAGGTGGTTATGCCACGTCGTTTTTATTGTACAGCGCCGAGGCGCACGTTTCGGCCCTGGTGGTTTACACCCTCATCATCTTGGCCGGGGCCATGTCCATTTTTTGGCGCCGCCAGTGGCTGGCCGTGCCTCCGGTGGCCGGGTTGGGGGCCTTGCTGGTCCTGGAGATCGCCTATGACCGCCTGGAGTCCGGAGATCAGGCGGGGAAGATGGCATTGCAGGCCGGCTTTGTCTGCTGGTGGCTTTTGCTCTGGCTGGGGCCTTGTCTCAAGCGGTTGACATGGGAAGTGCTGGATGAAAAGAAAAACCGCAATCTCGAGGGCCTCGTCAGTGTGCTCGCCCTGGCGGCGCCGATCATCACCTTGGGTTACACAGCCGCCATTTGGTCGATCTCCAAGCATACGGAAGGTTCCATTGCCTTTGGCGCATCGGTTTTATATTTGATTGTCTGGTGGAAGTTTTATTCCATGCGCAACCGCATGCTGGCCTTGATCCATCTCATGGCGGGCGCGGTCTTGTTTACAATCGGCATCGTATTGTGCCTCAAAGGCAATGCGGTGTTTTTCGCCATGGTCCTCCAGGCGCTTGTGCTGCACATGGTCGCGCAGGTTACGCGGTCTCCCTGGTGGGAGTGGATTGCTCATGTCTTTTCCGCATGGGTCGGCGGGCTTTTGTTTTACCGCTATTTTGAATCCCTCGACGGCCCGCCAGGGCTGACGCTGACCGCCTTTTTCAACCTGCTGGCTGTCTATGTCGGCTTTTACATCTGGCATGTCCGGCGTCAGGAGATGGCCGGGCTTTTTTATTGGATTGCTTCCACGATTCTTTTGCTGGGCTGGCCTGCGCGGGAGTTTCATGAAATGAAAAATGGACTTGCCTGGATCACCGTGTTTTGGGCCCTGCAGGGTTTTGCCCTTGTTTTTCTGGGGCATCGCGCCGGAGGCTCTCCCACTTTAAGGAACACGGCTTACGCGGTACTTGCGCTCGCGGTGCTGAAATTGATCTTATGCGACATGGCTCAAGTGGCCGAGGTTTGGCGTGTTCTGCTCTTCCTGGGGATCGGCGGACTGTTTCTTTTGTTCAGTTACCTATTGCCGAAATTCAATGCCGAAAATGGCGCCGGTGATGATTCTCTGCCTCCGGCGTAAAGTTTACATGGTTTTACTCGCCAGCTCACACGGCAGCGCTATGAAATCATTTGCATGAATGTCGTCCACGTCGCTTTGCGTCCAACTGAAGCCTCCCTGGCCGCGGGACGGCCTTCTTTGACTCCCGAGCTGATGGCGGCCACCGGCGCGCGCTATTCCCGGAACAACGAGGGATTGGGTTCCATTCTCGAAAAGATCGATCCGAACCACCTGGATAAATCGGTGGATGGCATCTTTAAAATGATCGATTACGGCCATCAATCCATCGCCGACATGGTGCCGGTCGCCATGTTCATGGACGGCATGTCGCTTTGGCTTGCGTATCATGTCTGGACGCTTTGCCCGACGGCGGGCGGGCAGGAGTCGTCCACCCGCTACATCGAACTTTCCGATGCCAGCCTGCTGCCTCCGGATTCCCTCGGCATTCCGGAATCCGAACACGCCCAATGGCGGGACCTTATGCGGGACAGTTTTGACGCCTACAAAAAATGCCACGATGCCTGGGATGCGCTTGCGGCGTTGGATCCCGCGCTCATCCGCATTCCCTCCGGGGTGGTGGAAGACAAATCGGAAAAGGGCGTCAAAAAGCTGGCCCGCATGAGGCGCAATTATGCCTTCGACCGGGCGCGGTACTATCTTCCTGTTGCCGCCAAAACAAATGTGATGCTGGCCATGTCGGCCCGGGGCTGGGTTGTGCTTTGCCAGCATCTACTTTCGCTTCCAATGCCCGAGCCTCAAAAATTGGGGGGCTTGATCCGGGCCGAGTTGGAGCTTTGCGCACCGCGCCTGCTGCGCCATGCCTCGGCGAAATCCTACCTGGAGGAGGGGTTGCGGGAAAGTTTTGAGCAAACGCGGCGCATGGCCGATATGTTGCCGGACACCTGCCTCAAGGAAGGCGCGGACCCGGTTTGTCATCCGGCGGCTCCCTATCTGGACGTCTTGCTGCCCCAGGGGGCCGATGGCGCAAGGATGGCCGCGGACCTTGCCTTTCACGAAAACCGTTACGCATGGATGGGGCTGGACATCCAACGCACCGCGGTACGGTTTGGGTGGGAGGCGATGGCCATTGCCGAGATCCGGGACCTGAACCGCCACCGCACCGGAACAAAATATTGCCCGCTGGTTCCGCGCGGTTTTTATGGCGCTTTGGATCAGGTCCCGTCCGGGGCCGCTGGTGGTATTTTGCGTGAAAGTGTGGAGACGGGCAGGCGGGCCTCCGCGCTGGCCCTGAAAAAATTAAGGGCAGGAGACCCGGGGTATATATACTGGTCTGTGTTGGGTACCCAGTATCCCTTTGAGCATACCACGACGGCCGACAAATTCATCTATGAGGCTGAATTGCGCACCGGCGTCGGCGCCCATTATAAATACGCGGAACATTTGCGCGAGGTTCTGGCGCTTTGGTATGAAAAATTTCCGGAGACCCGGGGAAAAATTTTGGAAGGCTCAGCCGAGCCCGAGTAGTGGTTCAGCAGTTTCAAAAGCCGGATGCGCCTCGGCGTGTTTCGCTCCGAGGCATATGAAGATACCCATCCGTAAGGGTGGGTATCTTCACCATTTGATGATGGCCAGATCATTTTGGGTGATGGCCATGGCTTCCTCAACCGTGATCCAGCGTTCCGCGGCCCATTCACCACAGGAGTCTGAAATGGCCAGTTCATCGGTCCTGGCATTATAGCCGATAATCATCCGCAGGTGCCCGGTTTCGGGGTCGTGAAAATTTTGGTTTTTCATTTCCTTTCGTATCGGTTCAAGTGATTTTGTGTGGGCCACCCAATCAGTTGTCTTTTTTCGTTCCAGATTTCGTTTGCGCAGGTCTTTTTCCATGTCCTTGTCCACATAGCATGCCCACATGATCGGCAGGCCTCTTTCGATGTACTTGCCGATGATTTTTGCATCTAGAAACTGTCAATGACTTCAATTTTCCTGCTGTATTGCTGGATGTATGTTTCAATATTGGCGCGGATCGCAGCCAGATTGGTTCCTCCTCCCATTCTGGTATCGCCGGTCATTGCGAGCACATACATATCGGCGGGCATTTCTAGATAACGCAGGTATCGTTCCCAGGTTGCCGGTACGCAGTAGCCTTTCGGGCCCTGATCGACCATTGGGATTTGTTGCAGCACCACATCGCCGTTGGGCCGGTGTTCAACGCGTTTCTTCAGAATCCCACGCAGGTCGTTGTCTGAAATTTTTGTTGCGCGCCCTCTTGCGTCCGCCGTTTCGCAGGAAACAATGCGCAGGGCGGTGTATTCTCCCTTGGGAGAGGCGAGCAAAAACGCATGACCTTTCCAATTCCAACGCAGTACGGATTCACGCGTGGTGCTGGTGGTCCCGAATTGTTTGCGCTCGGGTTCCCCTAAAATTCCAGTGAGTGCGGCTTCTATGGTGCGGGCGTCCATTTTGACGGCGTCGCTGAAATTTTTAATCGTTTTCGATGTCGGGTTGGATTGGCTGTCGAGATTGGAAAATCCCTCATAATCCCCTTTGTTTGCAAACACGAACGAGAGAGTGTTGGGCTTTCCCTAGCTCGCGTAGAGGGCGAGGGAATAGGGACGCGCTCCCAGAATGCGCTCTTCCTTTTTGGGGTAAGAGCGGAAGCTGCTTTGGGTTTCGGTTTTTGACTCTTCCGGCAGGTGGATGCGAGAGGCAACAACTGAGGCATCCTCGTTCCAGAGATTGTCCGAAGCCAGAAGCGGAATATTCAACACCTGATTCAAATTCTCGAATGTCACGTTGCCGCTTCCGCCTGGCGGGGTGTTCGTAGGGGCTGGAATTGTTGCGGCGGGGTTTGCAGGCGCGGGATTGGATTGTGCCGGTGTTATGGCGGGGGAAGGAGCAACTGTTTCCGATGTGGTTTTGTCTTCAATCTCGCGGATCGTAACATCGGATCTGGCGATTGTACCTGTCACGCCACCAGAATCCCTGACGTCCAGACTTTCACCGTTGTCTTTTATAATATCAAGCTGTGTTCCAGCCGGGAGCGATTTGGCGGCGCTGCCGGCATCGCCCAACTGGATCTGCATTTTGGCTCCCGCGATGGCGATGGTCCTGCCCTGGCATTGCGTTTCACAAAAAAAGACAAAACCAAAGAGGCATAGAGTACAACGGATGAAGGATGATTTCATAAAATACTTCACAAAGACGCCCACATTTATACAGGGCATTTGCAAAAGATGAAGCAATAAGACAACGGCGAACCACTAGCCGGGCGGCCAGCCGAGGTTTCTTCCACCGAGAACATGGACGTGCAGATGAGGCACTGTTTCGCCGCCGTGGGGCCCGTTGTTGATCACGATACGGTAACCGGAGGATGATATTTTTTCCTTCCGCGCCACTTCGCCGGCGGCCAGCAGTAATTTTCCAAGAAGATTTTCCTCCGATGCGGGGATTTCCGCGATCCGTTCGTAATGCTTTTTTGGAATGACGAGAATATGCACCGGTGCTTGTGGATTGGCATCGTGGAACGCGAGGACATCCGGTGTTTCATAAACAATGCGGGCGGATATTTCCCGGTCCGCAATTTTTTGAAAAATGGTTTTAGCCTTCATATCCAGGCTAAAGAATGATGATTTCAACCGCTGTCCAGTCGTCCTGGGACAGCTTTTGCCGGACAAAATTAACGATATCCGTGCTGAGCGTTTCGCAATTTCCCTGCCAGCGTCCGGCCTGTTGCAATGTTTTCACGCACCTGCGCAGGCCCTCGAGTTTGATGCCGCGCACGACAACCCGGGAAGCTTCCTCAAGGCGTTCCCGCAACAGATGGAAAAAGAGCAATTCAAAACGGGCGGCCCTGGCGATTTCCGGTAGGCTGATCGTGACCCGAGGCGCGACGAGCGTAAGTTGGTTTGCCACATCCGGATAGCCGATGCTCAGGAGCGTTTTTTTGATCAATACCTGCAGCTCGGAGGAACTGATGAGGCAGCCGTGAAACTCCTTCCGCAAGTAAATGCTTAGCGCCTGCGTAATGTCAGGAGTCCATTCCCATTGGCCGTATCCGGCCTTGAATGCGGAACAATCGATGCTTTCGGCCACCCATCCTTCCGACAGCGGGATATTGCGTTTGTTTTGCCAGCGGACGAGAGGGAGGTCTTGGGGGAGTGCGATCATTCTGCAGGGGGATTAATCAGGTGATATGGAGGCTTTGAACTTCCTCGACAAATTCGTTGATGTCCTTGAATTTCCGGTAAACCGAGGCAAAACGCACATACGCGACTTCGTCAAGCCGCCGAAGTGCGCGCATGATGGCCTCCCCGATTTCCGGGGCGGGTATTTCGGTGTTGTATCGCTTCTCCAACTCATCTGTTATGCGGTCCACGGTGGTTTCGAGTGTTTCACGGTTGATGGGCCTTTTTTCACAGGCTTTCATCAGGCCGGTGAGGATTTTCTTGCGCTCGAACATTTCGTAGCGCCCGTCGCGTTTGATGACGCGCAAATCCTCGCGTTCGATTTCCTCATAAGTTGTGAAACGGTAACTGCAGGCGAGACATTCCCGGCGGCGGCGGATGACCGCGCCATCTTTCCAGGGGCGCGAATCAATCACCCGATCTTCCATGCTATGGCAGCGCATGCATTTCATACAAGCTGTTGTGTCTACGGCAGATTAGCCAACCCTGTTAATGGTGGTCAAGCGAATTACGGGGTTTGCCTATAATTATCTTGTCGAAGCGTCATGGCCCTGATCGATTGCAACTTCATCGGTGCTTTTCTTAAAACACACATTCATTCCCGTTTAAAACAGCTTTTTGATAAGTTTGGGTTCTCGCGATGACGCATGCGCTGCGCGGATGGGGCTTTTAAAGCAAAAAAGCGGAGAACCGAAGTTCTCCGCTTTTGTTAGATGAAAAAGTTATTTCTTCTTTTTCTTCGCAGCCTTTCTCTTGGGGGCTGACTTTTTTTTCTTCGCACTTTTTTTCTTAGCGGGCATCCGTAATCACCCCCTCTCGTTTGAGTTGTGCCTTAAGGCACCTTTTTTGTATTTGCAACACACAAGCAATTAAATTTTCTATTAAAAATCGTCAAACATATTTTTTGCCTTGGAAAGGCCTTTTGAGCCATGATAAAAACTGTGTTTCAGTTAAAATATAAAAATGATTTATAATTATTTGTTTATTAGCCACTTATTTGATAAAATAACAGTGAATATCCAAAAAATGGAATCGACACGTTGAATAATATAAAATAATTACGGAAAACGAATTATAAAACATGCCCAAACAGCCGGGAAAAATATTTTCACTTTTTTTCGGCCTCCAGCCTGAAATTCCGTGAAATCATTGTGGAAACGGCATTTTCGCCAAAAAGCAAAAGCAGCCCGCTTCTTCGCAGGATACGCTTTCCGGCGCGCAATCAGAGCTGGCGCCGGAGATTTGACGGCAGAATTCCAAGCTCCGCGCGGTATTTTGCGACGGTTCTGCGCGCCATTTCGATGCCGCGATCCTTCAGGATATCGACGATTTCCGAGTCGGATAAAGGCTTGTGAGGGTTTTCACGGTCAATCAGAGCCGAGATGCTGTCTTTGATGCTTGTATTCGCCATGGTTTCCCCCTCGCTTGTCGTGTATCCGGAGGTGAAGAAAAATTTGATGGGGAAGACGCCCCAGGGAGTTTGAGCGTATTTGTTCGACGCGGCGCGGCTGACCGTGGTCTCGTGTACGCCGACGGCTTCCGCCACCTGGTTCATGGTGAGAGGCTTGAGGTTGCCGATCCCGTTTTCAAAAAAATCTTCCTGCCGTTTGGCGATTTCATTCAAAATGTTTTCGATGGTTTGCTGGCGCTGGTAGAGGCATTTGATGAGAAATTTGCCCGCGCGGATGCGCTCGCGCAGATATTCCTTGAGGTTTTTGTCGCCGAGATTCTGGCCCATCAGATCCTTATAGGTGTCGCTTATTTTCAACCGCGGGATCGGGTCGTCGTTCAATTGTGCCGTCCACGTGTTGCCGACTTTGACAAATGCCGCCTCCGGCTGTACGACGTTTTGCGGAAGGTCTGCCGAGTAGGAGGCCCCCGGGTGGGGCTGGAGCCTGCCAATATATTCTGCCGCTTCCTGAATGCGTTCAGTCGGCACTTTGTAGTGCCGGGAGAGTTCCAGATAACGTTTGCGGCCCAAACGTTCGAGGTCGTTCCGGATCAGTTCCGTCTCAAGCGATTCACCGCGCCCTCGTTGCGCCAGTTGGATGAGCAGTGTTTCGCTCAGGTCGCGCGCGCCCACGCCGGGAGGATGGAAACTTTGGATGAGCGTAAGCGCGGTCTGTGCTTGCTCCGGCGTCACGCGCGCGGAGGTGGCGATTTCGTCCAGTGGAACAGTCAGATAGCCGTTTTCATTCAAATTTCCGATGATTGTTTCAGCCGCACGCAGGATGTCTTCATTTTCAGTGCTGAGCATGAGCTGGCTGATCAGGTGGTCACTGAGGGTTTCCTGTTCTACCTGTGAGTCAAAAAGGAATTGGCGGCGTTTTTGCAGTTCGCTAGTCGGGGTGTTGGGCCGGTTGTTTTGCGAAAAATATTCGCGCCAGTCCTCGTCCATCTTGCGGATTTCGTTGATTTCGTCGTCCCATTCGTCCTCCTTGTCCTCGGGCTCCTCGACTTTCTCTTCGAGAGTGGGATTCGCCTGCAATTCCTGTTGGACCAGCGAGCGCAATTCGAGGGAGGGGGCCTGCAGGAAGTGCAGCGACTGCTGCATTTGCGGAGACAGCGTCTGGGACAGGGAAAAATTTTGCTGTAAACCGATGCCAGACATCCGCTATTACTTAACCGCAGCAGGGCATGACAGCAAGCAGAAAGTATGCCACAATAAAAACACAAATGAGTTCCCATTTTCTCAAAGTGAGCATCCTGGCCAGTGGAAGTTCCGGCAATTGTACGCTTTTGGAAACCCCCGGGGCTTCGGTTTTGATCGATGCGGGGTTGAGCGGCAAAAGAATTGTGGAGCGGCTGGGACTGTTGGGAAAGCGTTTGGAGGATGTTTCCGCGGTTTTGCTCACGCACGAACATTCCGATCACGTGTCAGGCCTGCCTGTGCTGGCCAACCGTTATCAGATTCCGGTGTATGCCAACAAACTGACTTCCGAATACCTGCACCCCTTGGTTCCCAAGTACAAAGGCTGGAGGATTTTTGAAACGGGATCTGTGATCGATCTGGGATTCATGCAGGTGGAAACATTTTCGATACCCCATGATGCGTATGATCCGGTCGGTTTTGTCGTGCATGCGGGGGGATTTGCCGCGGGTTTTTTGACGGACCTCGGTTATGCAACCCGGCTGGCAGTGGAGCGCGTGAAACATACGGATGTATTATTGCTGGAAGCGAATTATGATCTCAACTTGTTGCGGAATGATCCCCGGCGTCCCTGGGCGGTGAAGCAGAGGATCATGGCCCGACATGGCCATCTTTCAAACGAGGCTGCCGCCGGAGTCGTGGAGCAGGTCATATCAGCGCGGCTGAAGCATTTGTTCCTCGGACATTTGAGCGAGGATTGCAACACACATGAACTCGCGGAGGCCGCCGTGTCGGGTTGTTTAAGCCGGATCGGAGCGTCCGAAGTGGCTTTGCACCGGACCTATCAGAACCGCCCGGCTGAAGCGATCTCGCTCGAGAAGTGAACGGAGCCTGCACCTGTATCATTCTGGTTCAGGACAACCTCAACACCCACTCCTTCTCATCCCTTTACGAAGCTTTTGAACCTGCGGAGGCCCGGCGCATCCGCGAACGCTTCGAGGTTCACTACACACCCAAACATGGAAGTTGGCTTAACATGGCGGAAATCGAACTCAACGTACTGGGTTCCCAGTGCCTTAACCGTCGTATCAAAGATTTGTCCGAACTGCGCCACCAAGTCTCGGCTTGGACCCGGCTGCGCAATCAATCCCAAGACCATATCCAATGGCGCTTCATCACTCACGATGCCAGGATCAAGCTCCAACGACTTTACCCAGTCATTACGTCATTGTCCGTTCAATGAAACACTAGCCTGCATAGGTCCTAGCGCGTCTCTTTTCACTGTTCTGTCACAAGTGCCAACAGGTTGAGCATTAAAATGGGTGTGAAATATGCAGGCTAGCTTTCTGGCCGCCCAAATGGGTGACGTAATAAACAGCCGCCTCGGAGCGGCGTGAAATCCCCAGCTTGCCCATGGCATTGCTCAAATAATTCTTGATGGTTTTCTCCGTAAGCCCCAGTTCCGAGCCGATTTCCTTGTTTGTCTTACCTCGGGCCACCTGTGCAAGTACGCGCAGTTCCTGGCGCGACAATTCCCCCGTCTCTTTCGTTTTTCCGGACAAGCGCTGTTTCTGCAAAGCGCTAAATACACTTGTCGCCATCGATTGATCCAGGATTCGTTCCCCCGCCGCAATCTTGCGGATGGACTCGATCAAGCGGTGGCCATCCGCATCTTTCAAAAGGAAGCCGTCCGCTCCTGCCTCGGCGGCTTCCAGAAGCAAATCATCGCTGTCGTACGAAGTCAGAATGAGTACATGAGGCGGCGCCTCCTGGGCCTTGAACTGGCGGCATAAATCAAACCCGCTGCCGCCCTTGAGCCGGATGTCGAGCAAAGCCAGGTCGAAGCGGGTCTTGGCGGCCATTTTCAGGGCATTCTCCACGCTGTCGGCCTCGGCAGCCACCTGCAAATCGGGCTGGTTTTCGATCAATGTTTTCAGACCCAATCTGACCATTTCATGATCGTCCACGATAAGTATTTTAATTTTCTTCATTTTGATCTGCTTGTTTTTTGGCCTTTGGCAACAAAAGCAAAATCGAAGTCCCCGACCTCGGTGTCGCCTGTATCTTGAGGTCGGCTTCCATGTCGCGGGCGCGTGACCTGATATTGTTGAGCCCATGGCCTTTGCCCGGTTTTTCCGATAGATCGAACCCGCGTCCGTCGTCCTCGATTTTTAAAAAGTTCCTTTCATTTTCAATTCCCAGGGTGATTCGTACCTGCCCGGCTTCGGCATGCTGCCGGATGTTGCTCATGGCCTCGGCAAGAATACGCAGCAGATGAATGGCCTGATGTTGTGAAATGCCTGACAGTGCGCGATCCTGCAGTTCCACTTTGACGTCGCCTCCCATGCCCGAGGCAAAACGCCGCACCAACTGCTGGATGACCTCGCCCAATTCGTGGCCGCTCAGATGGTCCACCTGCAATCCGGCCAGAAAAACCCTGCAATCGCGTATGATCCTGTTGATGTCGCTTACGGCTTGCGAGAGTTGCCGCCGCTGCCGGGCGGGCGCGGTCTTAAGCCGGCTTCTGCAGGATTCAAGGTTGAGCCCGACGGCATAGATGGATTGAATCACGCCGTCATGCAGTTCCCGGCCCAGTTCCTCCCGCTCGCGCAGCATTTGCTGGAGTTTCTGGCTTAACTGTGAGGTCTTTTCCATTTGATCGTGCAATCGGTTTCTGGCTTCAAAAAAGTTGAGGATTAACCTGGCAATATGGCCGAATTCCGAGCGGCTCGCGGAAAGCCGGCCCAGTTCCTCCTTGCCCGACCCGTCCAAGCTGCGGGCAATGACGCGGATGGGTTTTTCCACCCAGGCCAACAGTGCCGCCGCGCTTAGAAACACCATAAACATCAGGTAGAAGGATAGAAAGGCAAATAACAAGCGCCGGTCGGATTCCGTCTGTTTGAAAATTTGCGGTGTTTTTTGGTAAAAAATCCGGGCAATGCTTTTTCCTCTCCAGTTTTCCAACGGCTGGTAAAAGGCGATCTTGTCATTTTGGCGTTGTGTTTGCAAATCGATTCCCGGCGTTTGTTCCAGGGTGATCTCAGCGGCGGATTCCCGGGCCAGGGTATCGAGATATTCCCTCGACACTTTGCGGCCGATCAAGAGCCAGCCTTGGGGCGTTGCTGCACGCATGGGGTCATTCGCGGGCTGGATCGGCGCCAAAAAATATTCAAGCAGTCCCGAATTTCCGCCTCCATAAAATCGTGGGAACCAGTTGCGACTTGTCAGTTGGAACAGATCCGCGTGGTTTAAGGACAATGGCTCATTTTGTCCCGCCTGGCTGCCGGTCGAATACCGGATATCGAAGTTGGCGTCCAGTACCCACACGTATTGGATTTGGAATTTATCCAGCACGGTGTCGATGTGATGTCGGGCCCATTCCCGCGTTGGCTGGTGTACAAACGCCACCAGTTCATCCTCGTGCGTCATATTGTAAGCAATACCACGTACGCCTTCCGAACTCTTCAGCAGTTGCTCTTTAAACCGGGTCTGTTCCTCGTTCAGCGTCGCATAAAACAGCCCGTTTTGTTCGGCCTGCTGCAGACGCTGGATCACGAAAAGCATGACAAGCCCCATAAGGGCAAGCCCTGTAATCAACAAAACAAGTCTTGTTTGAACTCGCATGGAATCCCGATTGTTTTACCAGATTACAGGGCAAGCGAAAGCGGTTAATGCAAATATCCCCTCTATCAAGAGGGGCAGAAAGGCCGCCGTGTCGTCTCGGAGTCCAATTTTTGGAGTGCGCAGACATGTTTGCGCTTTTGAAACGGGCGACATGTCGCCCGTAATGCAAAGCGGCGTCGTGCCGCCATACCCCATGT
This sequence comes from Candidatus Methylacidiphilales bacterium, assembly GCA_028713655.1. NCBI lineage: Bacteria > Pseudomonadati > Verrucomicrobiota > Methylacidiphilae > Methylacidiphilales > Methylacidiphilales bacterium. The sequence goes on from JAQTNW010000001.1 coordinate 17,601, forward strand.
CTTTCATGCCCGGTAGGGCCCTTCAGCCATGTGAAAATGAGGCCTTTTGCCCGGCCATCCGGCACTTATATAAATTTCTGTCTCATTGTAGGTTGTCAGCCAATGAAGGGACACGTTATGAATAAATGCAAAAGTTATGTCGTTCGCATGTCAACCGCCTTGAAGGGAAAACAAGGCCAGACCTTGGTCGAGTACGGTTTGATTTTGGCCCTGGTTTCGATCGTGGTCATCGTTGTTTTGGCGCTGTTGGGAAACCAACTGCTTAATATTTTCAACACGATCACCAATACGCTGGGCGCGAACGGCGCTTCATAATCCCTTCCGGACGGGCTTGTTGCCGGGGCTGTTTTGCGCGATTGCCGGCCGCCACGCAATTCGTGCCGTGAACCATGGTGGAGAAAAGGGCCGTTTGGGGATATCCGGATCTGGACAAAGCGCTTTCCTCGGTGGAGGCTTATGTGCGGCACTCCATTGTTATGGATGGAAGGAATAACGGATGAAACAATATGCCAGCCGATTCCGCCAATGGATGCGGGGCCCCGACCTCTTTCTTCTGCGCAGCGCTTTGTGCATACTCATGGCCGCTTGCCTGCTTGCGCTTGCCGGCTGGGGTGCCTGCCTGGGTTACTGGCAGGCCAAACGAATCGTGTTTTTGGACAGGGCGCAAAAGGAACTGGAAAAAGGCGATTACGGACAGGCGTTTTTTCATCTCCAGATCACCCTGGCCCGGTTTCCGGGTGATATTCGCGCCAGTGAGATGTTGGTGAAGCTTGGAGACGCAACCCGCGCGCCCTGGACCCTGGAGTGGAAGTCGCGGCTGCATGCGATTGCGCCCGAAAATGACGGCTATACGCTGGCCCTGGCCGAGGAAGCCCTGAGGTCCGGACGCCCGGCAATGGCGCGAAACGTGGCCGGGACCCTTCTGAACCGCCCGGACAAGACTGCAGCCGCGGAAAATATACTGGCCGCCGTGTGTGTGAGCGAGGGAAAAATCGCGGAAGCGGGACAGCACTTTGCCAAAGCGCGCCAATTAAAGCCTTCTTCCGAGGCAATCCTGAAAAATTACCTGGCTTTTCAGATCTCGAACAATCCCAAAGCGCAATCTGCGTTGATCGAATCCCTTTTCAACGAACTCGACTCCTTTCCGGGTGGAAAGGCATCCGAACGGCGGCTTCGGATCCTATGGCTGCTTCAGCTCAAGCGGTGGCAGGAGGCTCTTGCTATTTCACAACAACTAATTAAAGAAACTGCTTCCCCTGATTTTTTCGACCAATTGCAGCATTTGTCGTTGGTCGCGGCTTTTGATCCCGCTGGGTTGGAGTCGTATTTGCAGCAAATGGAAAAATCCTGCAGCAAGGATCCGTTGCGCGCCCTGCCACTCATTAATTGGATGACTCGAAATCGCCTCAATGAAAGGGCACTCCGTTTTATTTCAAGCCTGCCCCAACAGTTGCGCGGCCTTGGTTCGGTACAGGAGTATCGGGCCGCCTGCGAACAAGCCCTGGGTCAAACCCGCTACACGGTTGAACGACTCGAGCATGAAAAATGGAGCCAGGCGGAAGAGTATCTGAGATGGGTGATTCTTGCGCGTGCGTATGACGCCCTCGGTGATCACAGCTCGGCCCTCAATGCGCAGGGACAGGCGGTCAATGCCGCCAAATTCTCCGCCCTGACAACCATGCGCTTGCTGGTCGAGGCCGAACGATGGTCCGGTTGGAGCGCGCAGCTTGAGCCGCTTCTTTTAAACCTGGGTGGCAGCCCCGCCTTGCAGGAAAGCGCATTTTTTTCCGTCTATGACTATTACCGCAAAATCGGGGACGCACGGGGCATGGGGATCATTGCGCAAAGGCTGCTCACGTTTCATCCCGCAGATCCGGCTCTTAATAACAACGCGGTCTATTTGGCGTTGCTCAACGGAAGTTCGTATCCCTGGATCTACCGCAAGGCCAAACAACTGGCTGATGATTATCCCAAAAATCCACAGATCCGTTCCACCTACGCGTTTTCGCTGCTTTTGCAAAAAAAGGGGGCCGAAGCGCTTGCTGTCATGGACAAAATCCCGGACTCCTTTCGCGAGCGTTCCGGAATTGCGCTCTATTATGGACTGGCCTTGCGGGCAAATGGACGGGAAGCCGAGGCTGCCCGGGTTTTGAAAAAAATCGATCCCGCAACGCTCCTGGACGCGGAGCGCAAACTGCTTGGCGGCGGAGCAAACACGGAATGATGTGAAAATTAGGAATTCAGAATGCTGAATTCGGAAACAAAACGGAAGCAATTTGAACCACGGATGGACACGGATCAACGCGGATAAAAACCAAAACAGGTTCTCACGCAGACGCAAAGGAATGCTCTCGCTTAAAACTTAATTCTTAAAACTTTAAACTTGATTTCAACCACGCCGCGAGACGGCGCCGCTCGGAGAATCCGATAAACAACAGCAGCAGCACCCCGGCCGCATAAGCCGTGGGTTCGGGCACAGCGGTCAAGATGGAAGTGCCCCCCTTGTAATAGGCATATTCCTCCGGCGTCGAGTTGGCTGAAAAATTTACGGTGGTACCGCTGAGGCTGCCGCTGGATAAGGTGTAGGTGCCCAGTCCCCCCATTTGCGACCAAACGTACACCCGGTCATTCAAGTCAGCCGTGGTGCCTCCGGTGATCGCCGACACCGGAATATAAAATGCATTGTCGCCGTGCCCGGAGCCGCCGAGCGTATGCAGTAGCACCGTGTTGTTTGTCGTCACGTTGCCACTGCTGTCGGTTGAGTCCAGACTATAGACAACCGTTGCCCCCTGGGCGGCAAAGGCGTCCGTAATCTGCTTGGTCGTGGGGGTTGGATTGGCGGCTTCGAAGGTGTTGAGATTGATGTCTCCGGGAGCCTTGAAGATCATCAATTGATCCAGAGAGATAGCGCTATTGCTTTGATGGCCGTCAAACAGGATTTCGACATAGTCGGTGCCCTGATAGTTGATGATCGAGGTGTCTGCAATAGTAAAGGCCGGCACCCCCACGCCGTTCTTTTGGTCCCAAAGAGCGCCGTCATTGGAATTGAAGCCGCGTTCGACACCCGGCGTTCTCGCCATAGCGTCCTGAATGGCATACATGCGCGTGTAGGTTCCCGATCCGGAACTGGAACCGCTCAAACCTGGCGAGCCGGGGAAGTATTGGTCGCCGATCAGCAGTGCGGCGTTCGTGGTGCCGCCGCTGCCGTTATAAAACGAGGTGGAAACCACGGCCGAGTCAACCGCTGCACTGAAGGTGCCGCCGGCACCGTTGACGGCGGGTGATGTGTAAAGGTCAACGATCGCCGCCTGCGCGGATGAAAATCCGAACAATACACTGGCCGCAAGAGCGGTTACTGTTATGACATTTCGTTTCACAGGCAGGATACTTGGGGGTCATATAAACCATATGATCCCCTCGTGAGATAAGCTTATGCTTACGAAGAGTGGGGCATAAGGGCTATACGGACACTGTAAATGGCCCTATGAAATCCAACCAAATGGCCCTATCCGGCTACGTCCGGCAGAATGCAGGGGATAGACACAAAACTCCCACTCCATCTCCATCTCAATCTCTTACTCCTAATCCTAATCCTAATCGTTCCCAACTCCTGAACAGTGGATCGAATGGATTTATGCGCTTCATGCAGGCTTGTAGCGCCGGATTTTCCATCCCATAATCCAACAACTCGAAAAGTTCACCCATCCAACAAACATAAAATCAAAACAATCCATAAACATGAACAATCATTTCAACACCCGTGGCAACGCCCCCGTTTTAACTCTCGCCGCGCTGGCCGCGCTTTTTGCGTTTGGAGCCCTGGTCTGGTTTGGCGGATCCCACAACTTCTACACCCCCGCTGGTTACGTCGGGTATGTCACCCGGGGCGCCGTCGTTGGCAAGACCGAGTACGTGGGCACCCAGGCCGGACCCACCTCAACCGGTTTGGGCTGGATGTTGCACGGCATTAATATCTCCGTCACTCCATACACCTACACCGAGGAATTCAACGGGTCTGAGTCCGTTTTGTCCAAAGACCAACTCAAGGTCGCTTTTCGTGTTCATACCATCTGGAATGTGCGCCCGGACAAGGTGAAGGAATTTGTCGAAAAATACAGCACCCTCGACGCTGAAGACAATCCCGACAAAATTGTCCAAGTCGCCTACGCCAACTTTGTCAGGGAACGGCTGCGCACCGCCGCCCGATCCGAGGTTCAAAAATTCAACGCCATGGAAATCAAGGACAACATTGATAAGATCGGGGAAGTTTTGCGCGGCAATATCCTGGAAATGACAAAGGATACCCCCTTCAATGTTCCGAGCGTGGTCGTGGGAAATATCCAATATCCCGAATCTGTATCCGAAGCCGTGTCTAACAAATTGGCCGCCTCACAGGAGCTGGAAACGCGCGAGATTCAAATACAGATTGCAAAGAAGGATGCCGAAAAACGGGTTGCCGAGGCCGAGGGTATCGCCAAGGCCATGACCATTGTGCAGCAAAAGCTGACACCTCTGTATATCCAGCACGAAGCAATCGAAGCGCAGAAGGCCATGGTGGGCTCGCCCAATCACACCACGATCTATATTCCCGTAGGCAACAACGGCGTGCCGCTGGTCGGCGCGGTGGACGCCTCCGGCAAATAGATCACTGCCTCGCATGCAGGATTTCCAGATCCGGAAGGCCCCAGCAGCGGATGTCCCAGTCCCGGGCCATCATGGCCAGGCCTTCCGTCTCCAAATATCCCCGATAGGGGGCCACAGGAAAAACCAATCCCTGGCGGTGCAGGTCCGCCCGGACCAAAAGCATGGTTCCTCCCACCCCATCCAACTCCAGCAACGGCGTCCCCCGATATTCCGCAAGATAGGCCCTGGCCCCGCCTTCTGGAGGCACATAAACTCCATCCCGCATGTCCTCCGCGCTGTCCTTTAACTTGGGATCACGGAACCGGAAGCTGTTCATGTCAAAGGTCTTGCCGCCTGGTTCCAGAACACAATGGGGCGCCACAATATCCTTGCCGGACGCCAGGAGCCGGGACAGCACGTCTTCGGGGTAATCTCGCAGGTCCGCATCGATCCAAAGTACCCATTCCTCATCCTTCAATGTTTGCTGCAACAATTCATTCCGGCAGCGAGCCAGCATCGCCCGCCGGGCCGGTTGCAGCTCCGGCAGCCAACGCGGACCTTGAGGCAGCCATTGCCAATGCCGCTGGAACCAATGAACGCGGCTGAACCTCGAAGCCGCGTTTTGCAAATGAGCCGTCAGTTGCTCTGCGGTTCCATCCGTGCTGTCGCCTTCCAAAATCCCCAAACTCAAGGCCTCGGCCGGATAACGCAGGCGCGCCAGCAACTCAAAGTAGCGCGTCAAATGGGCCGCCGCATCCCGCATGGGTGTCAGAACCAAAACTTTCGGCAGGATTTTCGGCAAGGCCCGTTTTGTATCAGGGTTCACGATCGCGGCCCGCGCCTTCCTGCCGCGCAAACGTCCCACGGGCGAAGGCGGTGTTTCAAGTCCTAACAAACGCAGATGCGGCTCCATGAGCAGACCCTGGCAGGCCAGTTCATGATAACAACGGGCATAATCAACCCCCTCAAACACCCGGGACGCGTTCTTCCAAATCTGTTCAAAATGCGGAGCGTCAAAGGTGTTCCGTCCGTGGATGACATACACATAGGATTCCGGCCTGTGCAGCATAACCACACGGTGGTCCCGCATCAGTTTTTCCACCACCGCCGTGTCCTCGCCCCGGGCCAGGGCCGGATAGGGGGAAAGTGCGGATTTCCGGCTGAGCATGCTGCCTGGAAACCACCAGCTTCCGGAAAGCGCCATCCTTTGCCGGTGAGGCCACCACAAAAGCACCGCATCCAGCAGGCAGGCATCCGCACCCAGGGCCACGATAAGCGACATCTGGTCCGACAACCGCCCGGGCGCATACACATCGTCGTCATCCCATTGGCAGATGAACTCGGTCCGGGCCTGTTCCATGGAAAATTGCCGGACTTCTCCCAGCAACATGTTTTCGCGCGGCGGACGGATCACGCGGATGCGCCCGTCACCCAGGGCGGCCACAGCCGTCTGCAATTTATCGGAAGGAAAATCCTCCACGATCAGCAAATGGGCGTTGGGATAAGTCTGGGCCCTGAAACCCTCCATTGACAGGAGGGCCTGTTCGCTCCGGTTCTTGGTCACCATCAGGCAGGTGACCTCCGGCCATGACTGTCCATTCACTAGCGGGCAAATACGATCCGCCCGGACTGTGCCGGAAAAGACCGACCTTTCCCCGGCCATCAAGTCGGCATGCAGTTCGGATGGATCCGGGCGCCAATAAGATCCCTGCCAATAATGCATGGCGAAAGTTTTCGGGCCGAAAGGGTGCGGCCCGCCGGGTTCCCGGTGGAGCAGGAGAGGATAGTGGTCCGAATCCGCAGGATACAAAACCTCCGGATCGAGCAGCGTGATGTCCTGCTTGCGTGGATAGGCTTCGTAGCATTCTGTCAGGAAAAAGGGGCCGGTCGATTGCAGCGCCCCCGTGCGGGCGGACGCTTCGGGCAGGCAATCCAGAACAAAACGCAAAAAGGGATGCCGCTGGGATGCCGCCATCCAGGCATTGCATAACAATAGTGTTTTGCCATGCCAACCAGTATGGCGTTCCGGTTCCCGGCCCAGGATCATGCTGTTTCCCCCGAGCAATGGATCCATGGCCTGCAAGGCTTCAAAATCCACATCGGCATATACCCCGCCAAAATGGTACAAGATCAAATAACGGAACATGTCCGCCCGTTGCACCGGCATGGGATAGGCTTCATACAAGGGGAGCAGCTTCGGATAATGCCGCCGGACAAAGGACTCGGCATCCGGATCACTCCAAAAGCGATGGTGCCACTCCGGATGCAGGCGGACCCAGGTCTGCCGGAGTTCCTGCAAATCGGTCGAAAGATGGGGCGTCTTCCATGTCTGGTGAAAGGCGCGTGGAATCACGGGATCCGGCCGACTGAACCGGGCCCGTATCTGGTGAATAAACAAAGGGAAGTTCATTCTCAGCGGCACAAATTAATCCAGTCTGGCTCAACTGCAACCCGCAAAACCCCGGAGGGGCGATTTAACACCAGCCCAAGTCAAAATGCCTGGGTATCTGCGTTAAAATGTCTTTGTTTGTGTTTTTCGTGGTTCTGTTCAAGTTTTAAGTTTTAAGCTCGAACTCAGCCCTCAGCTTTTCCTACGCGTCTTGGTGGTTCCGTGAGAGAAAATGCATTCCTTGTGCGCCTTACACTCGAGAGGATTATTACTGCATTGCTGAAATATTGCGGGATGACTTCGTTTTTGGAATAAGCCGCTTCGCGGCTGGCAAACGAACCCAAGGGTTCGAGTCTATTGCAGACTCCCGCTGTCGCGGGGAGCATTTTACAGAGTAAAATGCGCTCGAGAGGACTCGAACCTCCATGGTTTTACCCACTAGAACCTGAACCAACCCGTCCAACAGAGTAAAACCACTGTCCAAACCCATTTTGGACAGTTTTTTGGGCGACTGACTTGCATCCCCATTCTTCATGTGGGGACAGATCATGATTGATAAGTACCCAAACACGCTGATTGGGTCAAGCAATTCCACAAAAGGATGAAATAAGGCTGAAACAAAAAAAATCTCATCCGCCCTATACCAAGTTGAGGAGACTAACCATAACAGGCATTGATCGATCCGCACAGCTCAGAGCCCGAAGTATTTATAGGCCGCGTACACTATGGGTTTGGCCCATTGCAGTGTGCTGCCTGCCTGGGTCGGATTCGGAAAAGTGAGGCGTCCCTCGTTAATGCTCAATACCATTCAGGGCTCGGGCGCCACCCCGGCGGCAATATCCCGCTCCGAAGAGTTGTCAAAAACATTTAGTGTGGCGACATGAGGAATGAGTCGGATAAGATTACTGCGGCTGCTGGACCTACGCCTGCGGATATCGCTTTCAGGAATGTCATGCCCCCCTTTTTGACCCGACTAGCTACCCGTTGGAGATGAAGTTCTAGGCTTTCAAGTCCGGCATACCAAATCCGGATCACCGCCCCCTTTTTGGCGGCATCAATCAGGATGTCAGTGATGGTTTTCCCTCCCAGGGTGGTCTCGAAAGTGAAATGGCTGCCTTTGGCAATCGCCTGCTCCAGAAACACTTTACCTTTTTGCCAGGCAATGGCGTTGGCCTCTTGGCTGATGAGTCCGGGATTCCGGCGCGCAACATTCCGGCCACCTCATCCGGATTGAAGTATTCGCTGTCACCGGCCCGCAGGTGGGCTCCACCAATGCTGCTTTTCCCGGCTCCGTTGACCCCGGGCAGCACTGTGATCTCGGCCTTGGGCTTTCTAACGGGCATGGGCTTTGGCAGCTAGGACTGCTGACTTTCCAAGCTCCCGTGCAGTTGCCTGAAACAGTTTTTTGACGCCCCGTTTAGCCTCTGGCGTGTTCATTTTGGCCACCATGGTGTCAAACTCGGCGGTCATGGCATCCAGATGGCCCTTGTGTGAACGCTGCAACTCCATGAATTTGCCCACGGAAAGCAGAACAAACTCGGCGCGGTTATGCCGCGTCTTCGTCCTGCCAAGCCTCGTAAAACCAGCATTGGCAACCTGCTCCCCCAAGCTTGCAGGCTGTGGTGTAAGCGGGTTAAACTGACAGCTTATGCCTATGGATCGTATCCTACTGCTGCTCTCGACGTTTTGCTTCCTCATGGGGTTTGCCTATACGATGCATGCGCTGGGCGCGCGCATGTACCGTGCCTCCCGGTTTAATTTCGGCGCCATTTTGTGCGGTTTTTTGTTCCAGACCGCCTTTTTGATGCTGCGCGGCCATGAGTTGAAGCATTGTCCGCTGACCAACCTTTTCGAGGTGATCATTTTTTTAAGTTGGGCGGTGGTGTTGCTGTATTTTCTGACCGGCTCGGCCTATCGCCTTTCGCTCGCAGGCGCCTTTACATCCCCTCTGGTTTTTACCCTGCAGGTTTTTGCGTTGCTCGCGCCCATCGATGTGCCCAGGCGCCCGGAAGTCCAACCCAATCGCTGGCTGGAACTCCACGCCGCGGTGTCTGTGGTTGCCTACGGGGCCTTTGCCCTGGCAGGCGTGATCGGGTTCATGTATCTGCTGCAGGAACGCCAACTGAAACGCCATCATTTGGGTACCATCTTTTTTCATCTGCCGCCGATCGCCGATCTGGCCGTGGTCCTCAAGCGGTTGCTATGGACGGGATTCATCCTGCTCAGCGCGGGGTTGCTTTCAGGTTTTGCGGTCGGCTCGCCGATTCCGAAAATCGTGTGGGGGGTTGCCGTCTGGCTGGTTTATGGCGTGATTTTGCTGGCGGAAAAATGGAAAAAATTCAGCCCTCGCCGGATTGCGTTGCTGTCGCTCGCCGCCTTTGCCTTGACGCTGGCAACGCTGTGGGGGCTTAACTTCATTTCGGCCGGGGCGAAAATCTAACGGGAATGAACGTCATCTGTCTTGGCCTCAGCCACCAAACCGCCAGCGTCGAACTCCGGGAAAAGTTCGCGGTGGCGGATGCCGATCTGGCGTCGGCCTCAAACCGTCTTGGCGCGATGGAGGGCATCAGCGAGTCACTCATTCTTTCCACTTGCAATCGAGTGGAACTATACGCGGCAGTGGATGACTCCAGGCTGGGGTTTGATTCCCTGGACCGTTTTTTGCGCGCGCAGGCGCGGGAACATCATTACGATCCGAAGATTTTTTACCAGCATGACACGCCGCACAGCCTCAGGCATCTGTTTCGCGTCGCGTCCGGCCTGGAGTCCATGGTGCTTGGCGAGACGGAAATCCTCGGACAGGTGAAAAAGGCCTACAACGCGGCCACAATGCACGGCACGACGGCGCGCCATCTCAACAAGCTTTTCCAACGCGCGTTCAATGTGGCAAAAGAAGTCCGCACGAATACAGCCATCACGCGCGGCCCGGTATCGGTTGGATCGGTTGCGGTCGATCTTGCGCAGAAAATATTCGGGAAGCTTGACGCGTGCAAAATCATGATCCTGGGCGCCGGAGAAACGGGCGAGCTGACGGCGCGCTCCCTGCTTTCACGCGGGGCGAAAAGTATTTTCGTGGCCAATCGCACCCACGCGCGCGCGTCCGCGCTGGCCCTCGAATTGGGGGGAGAAGCGGTGCCTTTCGGCGATTGGGAGTCGCCCCTCAAGGAGATCGACATTCTGATCGGATCGACCGCTTCGCCGGAGCCCGTGTTGCTGCGCGAAAAACTGGAGCCCATCATGCAGCACCGCAAGGACCGCCCGCTTTTCATCATCGACCTTGCGGTGCCGCGCGACGTGGATCCTGCGGTGAACAAGCTCGACGGCGTGTATTTGTACGATATTGATGCGTTGCAGGAAATAGCAAGGCAGTCGATGGCAATCCGGCGCCAGGAACTTTTGGTGTGCGAGCAGATGATCGAGCGGCATGTGAACGAATTTTCGGCCTGGATGGCGGGGGAACATTCCCGCCGGAATATCTAGCGCGGCCGTCCCGGCTGCGGGTTCAGAGGGCGTCTGGCCTCAAATAATGAAACGACACAGCGGTAGTTTTTCCATAAAAACCTTGGGCGGGACGCCCAAGCCACGTTAATGCGCCGCTGCGGCGTGATGCGAAAATTTCCAGATTAGCAAGCCCACTGCAATCAGCACGGCGCCGCCAATCACAATCCAGACAATCCAATCCGGCCTGCTTTTAGCTTTCAACTGGGGGTTGGATGTTTCGATTTTTGCGGCGGGTGATTGCTGTGCAGCCTGGGATGCTGGAAGAAAAGCGGAGCTGGGCAAAGCGCTGACGACAGAGGGGGTGGGGTGGCCGATCACGTTTTTCTTGTGTATGAATTGTGTGGTCGGTTGGGTGCTGCGCCCGCTTCTCATGACGTCGGCAGCTTTGGTTCGTATGACTTGTCCTGGAGGAAGGGGCTCCGGTGAAAGTGGCATCGGGGGAGTTTGGAGGGGTGCGGGAGGTGTGAAGGGTACGGGAGCGGGATCGGGACTCTCAGGCGGGCTCTCGGGTTGGGTTTGCGGGTAAAGATCCGAGTTTTGTTCGTATTGGCGGGCTTGATTTTCCATGTGAGTCAGCCATGCGCCCTGGCCGGCCAATTGTTCTTCACTAAGCTCGGAAAGTACGAAGAAAACTTTTCCGAGCTGTAAAATATTTCCGTATGCCAGAGGTGAAAGGTGGATGCGTCGGCCATTGATGGCGACCCCATTCATGGAGCGAAGATCCTCGACCATCCATTGTCCTGCGGTTTTGTAAATGCGCGCGTGCGTACGGCTGACGGAGGTGGATTGTGTGTGAATCTGGCAGTTTGGAAGACGACCGATAAACTGCTCTGTTTCACTCAGAGCATAATACTTTTTCAATCCCTCGTTTTCTGCGTCAAGCAAGGAAATAAGAGTCGCCACAGGCTTAGGATAAGCAGGCCAGCCGCTAAGCGCAAGTTTGCTGTTTGGCCCGGATGGTTCACACGCTTCTGAAAACCCCTGCAGAGTGTGTTGTCAAAAGACCGGGCAAAAACAGGGGAGTATCCCCATCCGGGCAGTGCTGCGGGAGCCAAAGCTGCTCCGCAGAGGCCAGGTTTTGGCGGGCGGGTTTGACTGTCTGAAGACAGCGTGCAGCAAATTTTAAACCAAAAATCTGATTTCTATAACATTAAAGTGATAAAAATGGCTTGTTTAATTGAGAAATTGGCGATTTCATTAACGCCGAAACAATAATTTAGAATTGTAAAAAACGCCCTTCTCAAATCCTTTCAAGGTGGTATTTTTAAAAATATCGGCGCCTGCACGGATGGTGCCAAAAGCTGGAAGGGAGAGTTGGAGTTACAATGCCATTATTACAAGAAGCCGAAGTCAAAGGTGCAAACGTTGTGAAAAACGTGGCTGCCTCCTATGATTCCGTGCTGATCAATAAAGCATTGCCTGCGGAGGAGAAAATCGGCCTTTTGCGCCAAATGCTCCGGATACGCCGCTTTGAAGAACGCTCTCTGAAGGCTTACCAAGCGGGTTCCATCGGCGGGTTCCTTCATTTATATATAGGCCAGGAAGCGGTCGCCGTGGGTTCGATTTCTGTCTGTGGCCGCAATGACCATTTCATCACCGCCTATCGCGATCACGGGCATGCCCTCGCCGTCGGTATGGGCATGAACGAATGCATGGCCGAGCTTTTCGGAAAAGTCACGGGATGTTCCAAAGGCAAGGGGGGATCGATGCATTTTTTCGCACCGGACAAGAACTTCTGGGGCGGGCACGGGATTGTCGGCGGCCAGACGCCGTTGGGTCTTGGGTTGGCTTATTATCTTAAATACAAAAAAATCAGCGGGGCCTGCCTGTGCTATCTGGGCGACGGGGCGGTCAACCAGGGGGTTTTCCATGAGTCGTTGAACATGGCATCGCTCTGGGACTTGCCGGTGATTTACGTCATTGAAAACAATTTATATTCCATGGGCACCAGCTTGGATCGGTCCTCCGCATTCTGCGAGTCCCTGGCCAAACGGGCTGAAGGGTACAACATGGACTGGGATGTTTGCCAGGGGCACGATGTTTATGAAGTCCGGGCCAAAACTGCGGAAGCGCTCGACCGGGCGCACCGCCAGTCGAGGCCGTCCCTGCTTGAAATTCAAACGTATCGTTACCGGGGCCACTCGGTCGCCGACGCCAACGCCGAAAAATACCGCGACAAGGAAGAGATTGAAGAATACAAGCGCACGAAAGACCCCATTGTTTTGTTCCGGGAAAAACTGATCGCGGAGGGCGTTTTGAACGCGGAGACCGCTGAGCAAATCGACAAGGCTGCCAAGGACGAGTCTGCCGCTTCGATAAAATTTGCGGAGGAAAGCCCCTGGCCCGACGAATCCGCGATCCGCGAAGATGTGTATTGGGAAACGGACAACCCTGCGGAAAAAAAATCCGAGGGCCGTATTTTTTTCAACGACGAACTGGAATAATTTTTGATCCTATGCGCACCCTGACATATCGTGAAGCCCTCCGTGAAGGCATGTCCGAAGAAATCGAGCGTGATGAGAACGTTGTGATCATCGGGGAAGAAGTCGCGCAATACAATGGCGCTTATAAAGTCACCGAAGGCATGTTGGAGAAATACGGCGAAAAGCGGATCGTGGACGCCCCCATCAGCGAGGGCGCGTTCATCGGGATGGGGATCGGCGCCTCCATGCTGGGCCTGCGCCCGGTGATGGAATTGATGTTTTTCAGTTTTGCCTACGTGGCCTGGGACCAGATGATCAACAATGCCTCATCCCTGCGCTACATGTCCGGCGGCCAGATTAATTGCCCGATCGTCATCCGCGGCCCGGCCAACGGCGGCACCAATGTCGGCGCCACGCATTCGCACACGCCGGAAAACGCCATTGCCAACGTCCCCGGCCTCAAGGTGGTTTGTCCCGCCACGGCGTATGATGCAAAGGGCCTGATCAAGAGCGCGATCCGCGACAACGATCCGGTTTATTTCATGGAAAACACCCTGCTGTACGGCGAGAGCTGGGAAGTGCCGGAAGAGGAATATCTTATCCCGCTGGGCAAAGCCGACATCAAGCGCGAGGGCAAGGACCTCACCATCGTGGCCCACGGACGCCCCGTCATCCTGGCATTGAAGGCGGCCGAAATTCTGGAGGCCGAGCACGACCTGGATGTCGAGGTGGTGGACTTGCGTTCCATCCGCCCGTTGGATGAGGAAACCATTATCAATTCGGTGAAGAAAACAAACCGGGTGCTTTTGGTTGAGGAAAACAAGCCGTTTTGCGGCGTGGGCGCCCAGATCTCGCACCTGATCCAGGAGAAGGCGTTTGATTTCCTGGATGCCCCTGTCAAGCGGCTTTCGTCAATTGACGCGCCCGCCATTTATTCCGATCCGCTTGAAAAACGCCAGGTTCCAAACGTGGACCGCATCATCAAGGCCGCTCTTTCCGTCGGCTGACTGCTCGAATCTGAAATTTAAAATCCCAAATTTGAAATAATCACGACATGGCCGATATCATTGAAATGCCCAAACTGAGCGATACGATGACCGAGGGAACGGTTGTCAAGTGGCTCAAAAACGTAGGGGACAAAATCGGAAGCGGCGAGGTGATTGCCGAAATCGAGACCGACAAGGCCACGATGGACCTTGAGGCCTTTGACTCCGGTGTTCTGCTCAAAATCGTCGCCCCTGCGGGCGCGCGGGTTGCCTGCAAGGCCCCTATCGCGGTCATTGGCGAAAAAGGGGAAAATGCCGATGAAGCTTTGGCCAAAGCGCCCGCTCCGGCGCCGTCAGCCCAGGCCAAACCGGCCCCTGCTGCCTATGCTCACGCTCCGGTTGCCGCACCTGTCGAGGTTTCCAGTCCGAAACAGGAAACTTTGGGAGGCCGGATCAAGGCATCGCCGCTGGCAAAAAAAGTTGCCGCGGAGCTGAATGTGATTTTATCCTCGCTCACGGGCAGCGGCCCCGGCGGGCGCATCGTGAAAAAGGATGTGTTGGGCGCGGGCCAGAACCGCGGTGGTGGTGGCGGATGGTTTCATCCGTCCGGACCGGTGGCTCAGGACGGGTTGATTCCCCTGACAAACATGCGCAGGACCATTGCCCGGCGCCTGCAGGAGAGCAAGCAGCAAATTCCGCATTTTTACACCGAAATGGAAGTGGATATGGCGGCCTGCATCAAGCTGCGCGAGGAACTCAACGCGCGGCTCGAAAAACAGCCGCAGCCGGCCAAGATCAGCTTCAATGATTTTGTACTGAAGGCCTGCGCGCAAGCCATCCGCAAAGTGCCGTCGATCAATTCTTCATTTGGAGAGGAAGCCATCCATCAGCATGGCAGCGTGGATTTGGCGTTCGGTGTTGCGATTCCCGGAGGATTGATTACTCCGATCATCCGGAACGCCCAGGACAAGAACCTCAAGCAAATCAGCATTGAAGCCAGGGAACTGGCGGGCCGCGCCAAGGAAGGCAAACTCAATCCCCAGGAATATTCCGGCGGCACCTTTACAGTCAGCAACCTCGGCATGTTCGGCGTGGACTGGTTTAGCGCCATTGTAAATCCTCCCCAGGCCGCCATTCTGGCCGTGGGCAACATCGTCAAAAAACCAGTCGTCAACGAGCACGACCAGATTGTCATCGGCTATCGCATGAGCCTTGTGCTCTCGGCGGATCATCGCGTGGTGGACGGCGCCGATGGCGCCAAATTCCTGACCGAGGTCAAGGCCCTGCTCGAAGTGCCGGGATTGTTGCTGGTTTGAACGGATCACTAGTTTTAAGTTTGCAAGTCTTAAGCAGCTTCCATCCTGTGTCTTTAGTTCTCACGCGCGACGAATCCGTGCTTTGGCGGACCTTTTGCGACTCCCGCTCGCGATGCCTATCGCGGGTTGCGTTCAAATGTCTTTGAATAGTTCCAGTTACGAAGATGGCAGGACGGGTTCGACGAGGGACGAGGATATCCAGCCCTTGCTTCCGCTGTAACTTTCCACATACAAAAAATTGCCGTATCGTTTCAATGTCTGCACGGTTTCGCCCCCGTGCAGAGAGGAGACGTTCGCAGCGGTATCAAACGGTGAAACCTTGACCGGCGCTTCGGAGGCCACGACAACCCCGCGGTTGAGTTGTGAGGTTTGGAACAGCATTCCGCTCGCAGAGAGCAGCAACAGTACAATCCCGCAAAAAAACAGGGCGCGGCACACCGCTTGCGGCGATGAACCGGGTTTCCCAAAATTCAGCCACAAGCCGTTGAGCAGGGAGGACAGCGCAAGGATGAGGAGCGAAGTAAAGCCGATCCAGGCCCAGGTATTCAGGCTGCAGAAAAGAAACAGCCTGCCCCACTCCGGTTCTGGCGGGGCGGCCAGTCCGGCTTTTTTCCGGACGTTTTCAAGGTTTGCCTGCACATCGGGGTCGGATGGATCCATGAGCAGCGCGCGCTCGTATTGCAGCACCGCGCGGCCGACATCCCCCTTCGAGTAATAGGCATTCCCGAGGTTCAGCAGGATCGATGACGACAACGTTTTCTTCTGAATCAATTCCTCATAGCCCTGGATGGCATCATCAAACTTTCCCTCAGAATAGGCGCGGTTTGAATTTTCAAAGACGCTTGTGTCTGGCAGTCCGGCATGGGCGGACACGAGCAGTATGACACTCAATACCGGCACAAGCCCTGCAGTTTTGATTTGGAACAGGATTTTTTTCATGGTTGACCGTTCGTTTGTTTGAGTTCGTTGAGCACACGTTCCTTGTAATCGAGCATTTCCTCGCGGCTGAGCCGACGGCCGGCATAGGACACCGCATCCGCCATTTCAAAAATACCGCATGCGGATTCCGCGGCGTCGCCCAAGCGCTCCCGAATATCCGACAGCGTGATGCTTTCCGGATTCATCCCCCAACGGCGCGCAAAATTTTCACTCAAGGCCCGACAGGCCGCTTCGGCAAAAGAGGCTGAGTCCTCGTTTGCGACCGCAGACTCCAGCGCGCCCATGGCTTCGCGCACACGCTTGGACACATGAAGATCGAGACGGTACTCGGGATTCATCATTCGGGTGTGCCTCCTTTTCAGGAGCAACCCCGCAAGACCCAGTAGAAGTGGAACGCCTTGCAAAGCCCAGAACCAGGGCCGTTGAAACAAGGGCTTCCATTCATGCTGCACAGAGCCCAGATCGACATGTATTGCCACCAGATCCGCTTTTTTGACCACTGCAGGATTTCCCTGTGCGGTTTGTTTGGCGGATTTCAAGGCTGCATCTGCGGCGGGGAGGATTGCTACCACAGGAACGGATGGTTTCAAAATTTCATATCGGGAAGTCTCGGGATCGAAATAGGAAAATTCCACCGCCGGGAGCGATTTGGATTCCGCGTCCTGGGGGATCAGCACCTGCTCGAATGTTTTGGTTCCCTCGTAACCCGCGGAATCGGCGGGTTTGAAATTGCTGCCGGGAGCGTAGGTCTTCCATCCGTTTGATTGCTCCAGGACCGGCGCCGTCACGCGGTCAAAGTTTCCCTTGCCTGTGATTTCCATTTTCAGGTTCAAGGGATCTCCGACTCGCACTTCCCTGGCGCTTGTGCTCATGTTCAATTCAAATTTTCCAATGGCGCCGTTGAAGGACGCCGGTTTGCCCTCCGACGGCAGGGCAAGCACCGTTACTTCCTTCTGCGGACTGCTGACGGTGATGGTCTTGGCCACGGTTCGACTGAAGAAATTGCTGAAAAACGGATCGTTTCCAAAAGCATCATTCGGCGCGGCCCTTTCCCGCTTCAGCACCGTGATGTTGACGTCGAACGAAAGCGGAAACTTTCCTTCCTTGATTGCGGACAATGTGGTCGGCGCGGTCAGAACAAGGTAGGGGATTCCCTCGATGGTCTGTTCCTCCTGTTGGAACCGCAACGGTTGGAAAGCAAACGCATCCCCGTGCAGGACCGGTTGTGACAAATTCCGGGCCTCCATGCGCTCCTGGATGTAAATCCGAATGGTGACTGGCGTGACCTGGCCCACATAAAGTTTTTCTGACAAATCGGAAATGCGCACGAATGCCAGTTGGTTTGCAGCATCCTTGTCGGGCAACGCAGCTTCAGGCTGTGGCGTGGCTGGAGCGCCGGGAGGGGGAGCGGACGCGGAGGGGGCTCCGGATGCGCCGCCGCCGACCTGTTTCAGCACCGTCAATTTCAAAGGCAGGGTTTGATAGGTTTTGCCGCCCAGATCGGTTGTGATGGGCGGGATCGAATACTCACCTGTCTTGGATGCGACGGCCTGATACACAAGGGTTGTATTGATGCTCTGTTTCCAGTTGATGATCTGGATTTGTGTGCTGCGGCCGACCTGGTCAAAACGAAGGCCCGGCACATCCGGAAGTTTTGGGTTTGCCGACGCATCGCCCGTGACGGTCACCGTCAACTCCGCCGACTCGCCCAATGAAATTTTATCGGAGGACAGCGATGCTTTTATTCCGGCGTCGTCCGCGTGGAGAAACGGAACGCAAAAAAGGAAACCGGCAACAGTTGAAAGCAGTATTCTATTTTTCATATTCACTCACCAGTTGCGCTTGTTAACGGACTCATCGTTGGAATTCTTGTTTGCGGAAGGCGGGATAAGCAAATACGGATGTTCCTCGTTTTTCAAGGAATCCAGCAGCGCGCGCGCCTCCTCACCCGATATTTTTCCATCCTTCCGTTCCGGTGCTTGTCCGGAAGCGGATTGATTCTTGTTTCCGCTGTTGGATTCTTCCGGTTTCTGCTGGTTTTTTTGGCCGTTGTCATTCTTCTGCGGGTTCGAGGAATCATCCGGTTTGTGTTCCGGCTGCGATTTGTCGTTCGCCTGCTGCCCGTTTTGATTCTGATTCTTATCCTGGCTCTTGTCGTCCTTCTTGTCCTGATTTTTATCCTTATCCTTGTTCTTGTCTTTATCCTTGTCCTGTTGAGGCGGTGGATTTTGAGGCAATTGATTCAGCCGCTTTTGCACAAAATCCTTGTTGTATTTTGCATCGGCATCGTCCGGCTTCAAATGCAACGCATTGTCATATTCCTGGATGGCCTGTTCCCACTGCTTGCGGGTGCTTTGCGGATCTGTTTTCTCGGTTTGCTGTCCTTTCCGGTACAGCGTATTTCCAAGATTATAATAGGTGCAGGTTTGGAGCTTCAAATCCTCCGCCTTCAAGGCCGATTGCAGGGACTGCAGGGCCTTGTCGTAATCGGACGATTTGTAGTAAGCCGTACCCAGGTTGTAGTTTAAGGCGGCATCATCAGGTTTGCGTTGTTCCTGCCGCCGGAATTCCTGTGCCGCATTGCCGTAGTCGCCCTTCGCAAAGGAACGTTCCGCTGCTCCGGCCCGCGCGTTTTGCGCAACAGACGCGCTTAGCAACACCAGCGCCGCCACGGCGGTTTTCCCAAAAAGCCCCCGCCGTGTGCGGGCGGGCCGGATGTCGCGCAACATAAATTCAGCCAGCAACAAAACGATGCCCGCGAGCAGCGGCCACACAAACTGCTCGAGCGGGATTTTTTCCATTTTGCTTTCCAATTCCTGTTTCGGGGCCGTCGTGACATTGCCCTGGTATATCTTCAGCAGTCCCTGGCTTCCATTGCCCAGCAATTCAAACTCGCCGCCGGCTGCCTTTGCGATTTGTTGCAGCATGGATTCATCCAGCCTCGATTTGACCGGGCTGCCGTTTTCATCCTTGAGCAGATCGACTCCGCCGCTGTTGTTAGGAACGGGAATGAATTCCCCTGAAGGCGACCCAACTCCCACCGTATGGATGATAAGACCCTTGTCCGCCGCCTGTTTGGCCTCCTGCAACGCGGAGCCTTCCAGGTCTTCGCCATCCGTGATCAGAATCAGGATTTTTCTTTTGCTTTTTGAATTGGCGAACGCTTCTTCCGCGGCGCGTATCGCGGCGGCAATGTCCGTTCCAGGCACCGGAACGATATCCGGATTCAAGGTGTCGATCGACTGGAGAAATATTTCATAATCGAGGGTTGGCGGGCACATCAAATAGGCCGTGCCCGCAAATGGAATGAGCCCGATTCTGTCGCCGGACAGCGTGTCCACCAGGTCCCGAACCGCCAGCTTCGCGCGCTCGAGGCGGTTGGGCTTCACATCCTCGGCGAGCATGCTGCGTGATACGTCCATGGCGATGATCACATCGGTTCCCCGGCGTTTCACCTCCTGCCAGCGGAAGCCGGCCTGCGGGCGCGCCAGGGCCGCAAACAAACAGGCGATGCCGCAAACCAGAAGAATCCGCTTTGCCAGCCTTTTTGCCGGTGAAAAATACGGCATCAAGCTGTCCAGCAAATGCCGGGAAACCACTTTCTCCAGGGTCTGCCGGCGTTTCCGCTCCGAAATCCACAGCAGTACGCCCAGGGCCAGGCAAACCAGAAGCCCGGCGATCAGCCATGCGGGTTCGGCGAATGTCATGGCAGCCTCCTCATCAGTCCCTCGCTCAAGCCCAGCTCGACACCCAGCAACAGCAGGGCTGGGAAGAGGGCCAGATGGAACAGTTCCTGGTAATTTTCAAATTTGCGCACCGCGCGTCTGGTTGTCTCCAGTTGATTGATTTCCGCGTAAATGCGCCGCATGGAGTCCGTGTCCGCCGCCCGGTAATATTTCGCGCCGGTCTTTTCAGCGATCTTCCGGAGCATGTCCTCGTCGAGATCAAGCTGTGAGGAGCCGGACTCGCCGTTTTGGCTTCCGGCGCCGATGGTGTACACCTTGATTTTCATGGCTTCCGCAGCCTCGGCCGCCGCCAGTGGCGAAATCTTCCCGCAATTGTTGATCCCGTCGGTCAGCAAAATCACAATGCGCGACTTGCTGTTCTGCTCGCGCAAGCGGTTGACGGCGGATGCGATGCCGGAACCGATTGCGGTGCCGTCCTGCATCTGGCCGATTTGCAGGCCCTGCAACCGGAGTTGAAGCCAGTCATGATCCAAGGTCAGCGGGCAAACCAGATACGGATAGGCCGCGAAGGCCACCACTCCGATGCGGTCGTTGGGACGGTCGTCAATAAACCGCGACACGACCGCCTTGACCACTTCGATGCGGCTCGCCGCGCGCCCGCCCAAATTATAGTCGGGCGTTTGCATGGAGCCGGAACAATCCACCGCCAAAATAATATCAATCCCGCTGGCTTCGACGTCGGCCGTCGTCTTGCCGAGCTGGGGCCTCGCCAGCGCCGCGATCAACAAGGCCACGGCCAGTAGCCGCAAAAACATTCCTATCCAGCCGGCGGCCGAACGCTTTAAGCTGCCGGCCTCACGGGCGATGGCGGTGGAGGAAAAAAGAATCGAGGCGGAGCGGCCTTGTTTGCCCCACCAAAACGCTAGAAGAGGAAGCAGGGCCAGGGCCCAAAAAACCTGGGGATACAGAAAGCGGATCATGACGCCTCCCCCTGTGGAACCGGCGCAGTTGCGGGTTGGGCCGGATTTTTTTCGTTATTCCCTGTTGTTGGCTGTGCTGTGGCTTCCACAAACTGTATGGCGCTGTAGAGCATGAGATTCATCTGTTCCACATTGAATTCGGAGCGCGCAAACTTGACCAGATCGCAATATTGCAGGAACGCCTTCAGCAATTCCGAATGGGATTCCAGCATCGCCTCCGATACGAGGGCCGGTGTGCGGAGGAATTCCTCCGTGGTTTGTTGCGTCACGGGCAGATTGAAGCGCAATTCGAGATAGCGACGCACGATATCCGAGACCTTTCCCAAAAATTCATGGGCATTGCCGTCCCGGATCAATCGTTTTGCCTCTTCCAACTGTTCCAGAGTGAGTTCGGAAAGGCTCTTCATCGGTTTCCGGCTGTTGCGCCATTTTTTATACAACCAGATGCCGAGCGCCAGCAGGGCAAGAATGCCGAGAAGAAGGAGAACCGCATAAATGATTTTGGAATAATCCGGCACCCAGAGTCCCTTTACGTCACGGATGTCGCCTTCCGCCGGCGCAAATCCCGGTGTGGCGGGGGCTGTCTGTTGTGCGAAAAGTCCGCCGGCGGCCATGAGATGGCCCGCGGCGATTAGTCCTGACATTTTGAAATATTTCCCGGTTTTCATCGGCGTTTTTTCTCGCGGGTGTCAAAAAAGCCGCGCAGCACGGGCAGGTAAGGCTTGTCCGTGGCCAGTTCCACCAGGTCGATGCCGTTGGAACGAAATGTTTTGCGCAGAACGACCCGATACAGAGCGGCGATGGTTGAAAATTTCTCCCTGACTTCTTTTTGGCGCGTATCAATCTCGACCAGCTCTCCCGTCTCCGAATCCTCAACAGCCAGCAAGCCGACTTCCGGGAGCTCGCTTTCACGCGGGTCGGTTACGGAAACCCCGACCAGATCATGGCGCCGGTTCATTGAATTCAACAGGGGCTGCATTGCCGCCAGCTCCGTTTCAAAATGGCCTGTCAGGCAAAAATCCGATATGAGAATAACCACGGCTTTCCGTTTCAAAAGCCCGCGTGCCGTTTCCAAAGCCACTCGAATGTCGGTTTTTTTGCCGACGGGTTCATAAAACAAAATTTCCCGGATCACCCGCAGCACATGAGCCCTGCCTTTTGCGGGAGGTATATAGAGTTCCACCCGGTCTGTGAACAAAAGCAGCCCGACCCTGTCGCGGTTGCGGATGGCTGAGAACGCCAGCACACTCGCCAGTTCAGCCGCCCGCTCACGCTTGCTCTCCTCGCCAGAACCAAAAAACCCGGATGCGCTCACATCGATCATCAGCAGCATCGTCAGCTCGCGGTCCTCGCGGTATTTTTTGATAAACGGGCGGCCTTGCCGTGCCGTCACTTTCCAGTCAATCGAACGGATATCGTCGCCAGGCACATATTCCCGCACCTCGTCAAAGTCGATCCCCGACCCTCGAAACGCCGATTGGTATTGCCCCGACAGGGCTTCATTGACCATGCGATTGGTACGGATTTCGATGCTCCGTACCTTTTTCAGGATATCGCTGATCGATTTCGGTTTCATAAGGCGGCGCGTTTGCCTCCTGTCTCAGGGAACCGGCACCGTGTCCAGGACCTTGCGGACGATGGTGTCGCTGTTCAAACCTTCCGCTTCGGCTTCGTAGGTCACGGTCAGCCTGTGCCGCAGGATGTCAGGCGCTACTGATTTGATGTCCTGCGGGGTCACGTAGCCGCGCCCGTTCAAAAAGGCAAGCGCACGGCCCGCCAGGGTCAGTCCGATGCTGGCGCGCGGCGATGCCGGATATTGGATGTAGGGCTTGATGTCGAGCTTGTAGTGCGCGGGATCGCGCGTCGCGTGCACCAGGCTGACGATGTAATCCTTCACCTTGTCATCGATGTAGATGGAATTGACCACATGGCGCGAATGTTGGATGTCCTCGGCTGAAAGGACGGGATTGACCTGTGGCGCCGCATCCGTGGTCCCCATGAGGTCGATGATTTGACGCTCCTCGGCCGGGGTCGGATACGTCACCACCACTTTCAACATGAAACGGTCCACCTGCGCCTCGGGAAGATTATAGGTGCCTTCCTGCTCGATTGGGTTTTGTGTGGCCAGCACCAGAAACGGGTCTGGCAAAAGATGCGTCTGGTCGCCGATGGTCACCTGCCGCTCCTGCATCACTTCCAACAGCGCGCTTTGGACCTTGGCGGGGGCGCGGTTGATTTCGTCCGCCAGGATCAGGTTTGAAAAGACCGGTCCGTGTTTGACCATGAAATTCATGTCGCGCGGATTGTAAATTTCAGTTCCGATGATGTCGGCGGGGAGCATGTCGGGCGTGAACTGGATGCGCTTGAATCCGAGCTGGATGGCCGAGGCCAGTGTTTTCAGTGAAAGCGTTTTGGCGAGGCCGGGCACGCCTTCCAGCAGGACATGTCCGTTGGCCAGGAGGCCGACCAAGAGGCGTTCGATCAGATAATTCTGGCCGATAATGACACGGCCGATTTCCTGCTGCAGCGGGCGCACCCAAGCGGAAGCCTGTTGCACGGCTTGGTTGATGGTATGGATCGATGCCGATTGCGACGGCGTTGGGATCAGGGAGGGAGGGGGAGTTGCGCTGTTCATGGTTGAAATATGGCACAGGCGCCTGACCGGAACATTTCCCGGACATTACAATTTGGAAAGGAAAGGCGGGGGAAATGCAGAATTCAGAATGCAGAATTCAGGCGCAGGACGAAGGAGGGAAGCAACTTATGGCACGAACCACACGAAAATCACGAAACAAGAATTGGCCGCGAACTCCGATATCCATCGCGAGCAGGAAAGCGTCCGCTGGAGAACGGATTCGTCCTGTGCGCGAACAAAAGACGCAAGAATGTGAAACGGATCGATATGGAGTGCGGTGACAAATCCAAAGATGCGATACCGCTTTTGGTTGCAAGTGAATAAAGATAAGAGCAAAACACTTTTTACAGGAAGAACGCAAAGAGCAGAAAGCTGAACTTTCAAAGCCGGTTGCCTTACCAGAGGAAACTGAATGAGATTTGAATTTTAGCCGCAGACAACGGGAAGCTTTATTGAGGGGATTCCTGTAGTTTAAAATACAGTTCACGGCTGATCCAGGCATCGACTGCGGCATATTGGATCTGGGCGGGCGTGAGTTCGTCCTTGCTCCAATTGGTCACTTGCGCGCCTTTTGAGACCCGGATTTTCAGAAACAGAGCGGCCAGGCTGCGCAAGCCGGTGGTTTTGATGCCTTTTTTGGCGGCCATGCGCGAGAGATCCACCATGCCGCCTTCCTGAAAAGCCCGGATTTGGCGGAGCTTGGAAAAATCCTGCTGCAGGGCCAACCCGGCCTTGACGATCCCGGGATTTTCCAGGACGGCGATGATTTCGTCCGGGATATGGCGGTTTCCGATCTGGAAAAGAAACACTTCGTTCCGGGTGGCAAATTGAATCAACGAGGGCAGGAAGTTTTGCCCCCGGCGGAAGGAGGGGCGGCTTTCGGTGTCGAATCCCAATACGGTTTCCCGGGCGAGGATCTGGCAGGCATCCGCGCAGGGTTGCTGGCGTCCGATCAAATGAATCGGACCGTCATAGCGGGCCAGGGGCAGTTGTTGCACTTCCTCCCGCGTGATGGAAAGGGGCGATTCGGGTTGACGATCCAGCATTAGGACATTTACTAGCGGGGTGCCAATCAAAGTCAAAGTATTGAAATATGAGGCGCTGCGATATCTGATCACAGCTTTGCTGTCGGTTTCCGTGAATACCGGGGCCGAGGCCGCCGACAGCATCAAAGTCCCGCATACGCAACTGGTGCGGGTGCAGGATGAGATCCCCGGTATTTTGGTCGATTTGCGCTATGCCGGCGTCCGCAATATCACCCATAAGGCGATTTACCAGGACAGCACCGCCTGGCTTCGCCCCGAAACCGCGCACCGGCTGAAACTTGTTCAAAATGAGCTGCGCCGCCAGGGTTATCAACTGGTGATTTGGGACGCTTATCGCCCGGCCTGGGCGCAAAGGAAGTTATGGGAGGCCTTTCCAAACGCGAATTTCGTGGCCCCGCCTCGCCAAGGGTCGCGCCATACCCGGGGGACCAGCGTGGATGTGAGTCTGGCGGATTTGCAGGGGAAACTCGTGGAAATGCCGACGGACCATGATGTGTTTGGGCCGAAGGCGAGCCAGAGTCTTTCCCTTTCGGACATCAGCCCAACAGCCCGCCGCAATGCCCTGATCCTGCGGAATGCGATGTTTCAGAACAAATTCAGCGGGGTGCCGGCCGAGTGGTGGCATTATGACCTGGCCGATTGGTGGAAATACCCGCTGATTGAGGATTGAGGCATCCGTACAAAGACAGGGTCTCACACGAAGCCACGAAGGAAGATTGGAGTTGGTGCCAGATGCGTCCATCCCCCTGAAAAGGGGGAAAACAAGGGGGTTTTGCTGGCCACGAAGGAACAGAGCAGAAAGGCATTCGCACGCAGATGAAAATATTGCTGGTTACCGAAACGTTTCCTCCCGACATCAACGGAGTGGCCATGACACTCTCGCGTTTGGCGGACGAATTGAGCGCGCGCGGGCATGATCTGCTGGTGTTGCGACCGGGCAAACCGGAAGCGCATTCCGGAACCGGGAAAAGCTGGAAGGAAACGATGGTATGGGGCCTGCGTATTCCGGGTTATCCGGAGGCCCGGATTGGACTGACAAGCCGGTGGTCGTTAATTCGCCTTTTACGGCGTTGGAAGCCGGACCTGGCGCACATTGCAACCGAGGGTCCTCTGGGCTGGATGGCTTTGCGGGCCTGTGAGCATGAAAGATGCCCCGTTATTTCCAGTTTTCACACCAATTTTCATGAGTACACGCGGCACTATAAAGTCAGTTTCCTGGAGCGATTGGTTGAACACTATTTGTGCTCGTTTCACAATCGCACCCAGGCCAATCTCGCGCCCGATCAGGGGTTGATTGAAAGGCTCGAGAAGGCCGGGTTTCGCAACAACTGTTATTTTGGAAGAGGCGTGGATACGGTGCTTTTCAGCCCTGAAAAACGCGACCCGGCCTTGCGCGGGGAATGGGGTGTGGGCGAGGGAGACTCTGTTATTCTACACGTCAGCCGGGTGGCGGCGGAAAAGAACATTCCATTTGTCCTCGGAACGTATCGCCAGTTTCGGGCGCAGTATCCGGGCCTGAAAATGGTGGTGGTCGGGGATGGACCGGAACGACGCAGGCTGCGGAAACAATACCCGGAGGTGATTTTTACCGGGATGAAGATGGGGGAGGAGTTGGCGCGGCATTATGCTTCGGCTGATTTCTTCTTTTTTGCGAGCGAGACGGAGACGTTTGGCAACGTGATTACGGAATCGCTGGCCAGCGGTTTGGTGGTATTGGCGTATGACTATGCGGCGGGGCGCCAGTTCATACGCACAGGCGTAAACGGGTTTACCGTTCCTTTGGGTGATGCGCGTGATTTTCAGGCTTGCGCCGCCAATCTGCTGTCTAAAAGGGGAGGGGAATATCTGGCGGAGGTAAGGGCAGCCGCGAGGCGGACGGCCTTGCAGATACCCTGGAGCACGACGGTGGACCGCTATGAGGCGATTGTTCGATCTGTCCTGGATCTGGAGCCTAAGCCGGTTTGTGATACGTTAGATATGGCTCCAGCGGATTAAATCGAGACGTCCCAAGTGATTGTTTCAATATCTTATTATCTTTGAAACTTTTTTGTCACCTTGGGGTTTAATACTGGTGGCCTGAGCTCATGAGGGCTCGGATACATGAGTAACAAAATCAACCAAAGGACTTGCTGAATCTATGAATCGTATTCTCGCAAAAATGCTCTGTCTGGCTGTGTGCAGCCTTGGACTGTCCGCTGTGATCCATGCGGAACCTCCCGTCGGCCCCGGCCCGGACGGAAAATCCGGCCCGCGCAAGGAAATGATGGAAAAACACATCGAAAAAATGAAGGCAGACCTTCAATTGACCGATGATCAGGTGGCGAAATTGAAGGACATCTTTCAAAGCCACAAGGGTGATGCTGAAAAAATAAAGCAGGACACCGTGCTGACAAAGGAAGAAAAGCGCAAGCAACTGCAGCAGTTGAAAGAACAGGTGGACAACCAAATTAATGGCATCCTGACTCCGGACCAGCAGAAGAAATGGGCGGATATCAAGGCGCAGAACAAAGAAAAATGGGCGGAACGCCGCAAGGACAAGAAGCAGGGCGGGGATCAGACGCCTCCGCCTCCAGCTCCTCCCTCCACTTGAGGTAGTTCGAGTTGGCACTCAAAGGGCGGCCCATCCGGTTAAGGGATGAGGCCGTCCTTGTTGCGAGCGGCAAGGCTATGAGTTAACGGCGGTTGACCTCGGCGCCTCAATACGTATAATACACGTGTAAGAAAGAATTGCTATGATCAAGAAACTCACGATTACCGTTGATGAAGATGTTTACAAGGGGTTGCGGAAAAATATCGGCCCCCGAAAAATCAGCCGGTTCATCGAGACGCTTGTTCGTCCGCATGTCATAAAAAAAAGTCTGGATGACGCCTACAAACAAATGGCTCAGGACGAGAAAAGAGAGTTTGAAGCCTTGGAATGGGCCGAGGGCACATTGGAAGACAGTCATGCAGCGCGGTGAAGTTTGGTGGATTCGCATTGACAAGCCCACCGGTGGAGAGATTCAAAAGCGGAGGCCTGCAGTCATTGTCAGCAATGATGCATCAAATAAACACCTCAATCGGGTTCAGGTTGTTCCGCTCACAAGCAACATTGAGCACGTTTATCCGAGCGAAGCCTGCGTGGCTGTGAACCGTCGGCAAAGCAAGGCGATGGCGGATCAAATTGCCACGGTGAGCAAGCTCCGTCTCATTGAAAAAATGGGAAGAGTTTCAGAAGGCGATATGCACAGGATCGAAGGGGCGATACGAATCCAGCTTGATATGAATTAAGACGGAGGCGTTCTTTGTGAAGACCATCAAGTGCGACTTTCAGAGCCCTTCTTTTGTGACTTGGGCATCCGCGTGACCGTGTGAGAATCTTGGTGCGCCCGCTGCGGCGGACATCCCTCCATCAAAAACCTTGGGCGGGACGCCCAAGCCACATAGAAACGCATGCAATAAAAAGGGCGGCCGAGATGGCCGCCCTTTTTGGTTTCAGTCCAAAGGGGACCGAAATTAATCTTTGAGTGCCGCCTGCGCTGCCGCGAGGCGCGCGATGGGCACGCGGAACGGCGAGCAACTGACGTAGGTCAGGCCGATCTTGTGGCAGAACTTGACGCTGTCCGGGTCGCCGCCATGTTCGCCGCAAATGCCGAGCTTGATGTTCGGGCGGGTCTTCCGGGCCAGTTCGATGGCGATTTCCATCAGTTTGCCGACGCCGCTTTGATCCACGCTTGCGAACGGATTCTTTTTCACAATCTCGTGCTCCTGATAGGCCGGGAGGAACGAGCCGGAGTCATCACGGCTCATGCCCAACGTGGTTTGGGTCAGGTCGTTGGTGCCGAAGCTGAAGAACTCCGCGTCCTGGGCGATCTCGTCGGCCACAAGTGCGGCGCGCGGGATTTCAATCATGGTGCCGACGGAGTA
Organism: Candidatus Methylacidiphilales bacterium; assembly: GCA_028713655.1. NCBI lineage: Bacteria > Pseudomonadati > Verrucomicrobiota > Methylacidiphilae > Methylacidiphilales > Methylacidiphilales bacterium. Next base: position 46,031 of record JAQTNW010000001.1, read on the forward strand.
GGAGAGCTTGACGCCCTTTTCCTTCTGCACTTCGGCGGCCACGCGATGGATGATTTCGATCTGGAGCTTGAGCTCTTTCGGGAATCCAACGAGAGGGACCATAACTTCGGGTTTCACGGAAGTACCTTCCTTTTGGACCTGCGCGGCAGCCTCGAAAATGGCGCGCGCCTGCATCTCGGAAATTTCCGGATAGACGATGCCCAAACGGCAGCCGCGATGGCCGAGCATGGGGTTGAATTCATGGAGTTCATGCACACGTTTGCTGATTTTGTCCGTGCTGATACCCATCTTATTGGCAAGGGCGTTTTGCGCAGCATGGTCGTGCGGCAGGAATTCGTGCAACGGGGGATCGAGCAGGCGGATGGTGGCGGGCAGCCCCTTGAGCGCGCGGAAGATGCCGATGAAGTCTTCCCGCTGATACGGCAGCAACTTGGCCAGCGCGTTCAGGCGGTTTTCCTTCTTTTCGGCCAGGATCATTTCGCGGACGGCGTCGATGCGGTCGCCTTCAAAGAACATGTGTTCCGTGCGGCAGAGGCCGATGCCGCTGGCGCCGAAGGCGATGGCATTTTCCGTCTGGTCGGGCGTGTCTGCATTGGTGCGGACCTGCATGCGGGTGGCCTGGGAGCACCATTTCATGAGTTGGGCAAACATCTGGTAAGTTTGGCTGTCTTTGGGATCGAGTGATTTCTCAATCAGGACCTGGATGATTTCCGAAGCAGCCGTTTTGATCTGGCCGGCATAGACTTCGCCGCGGGTGCCGTCGATGGAAAGGAAGTCGCCTTCATTGAATATCCGGCCGTTTACCGTGAGGGTCTTGGCGTTGTAATCGACATGCAACGCGCTGGCGCCACAAACGCAGACTTTGCCCATTTGCCGCGCCACGAGGGCGGCGTGCGAACTGACACCGCCGCGCGCGGTCAGGATGCCTTCGGCGGCGATCATGCCGCGCAGGTCTTCAGGGGAGGTTTCGACGCGGACGAGGAGCACTTTTTCACCCCGTTCGGCGGCTTCGACGACCCGTTCGGCATTGAAATAGATCTTGCCGGAAGCGGCGCCGGGCCCCGCGGGGAGGCCCGAGGCAATGACTTGGGCTGCCTTGACTGCATTGCGGTCGAAAACCGGAGCCAGCACCTGGTCGAGCTGTTCGGCCGGCACGCGGTTGACTGCGGTTTTCCAGTCGATGAGCTTTTCGCCGACCATTTCGCAGGCGATGCGCACGGCTGCGAGGCCGGTGCGTTTACCGTTGCGGGTCTGGAGCATGAAGACCTTGCCGTCTTGAATGGTGAACTCGAAGTCCTGCACGTCCTTGAAATGCTTTTCAAGAACGGTGCGGATGCGGTCGAGTTCCGCGAAGGCCTTGGGTTGGATGGCTTCAAGTTTGCGGACGGGATCGGGGGTGCGGACGCCGGCCACGACATCCTCGCCCTGGGCGTTCATGAGGAATTCCCCGTAGAACACTTTTTCGCCGGTGGCGGGGTCGCGGGTGAAGGCGACGCCGGAACCGGAATTTTCACCGGTATTGCCGAAGACCATGGCCTGGACGTTGACGGCGGTGCCCCATTCGGTGGGGATATTGTATTTGCGGCGGTACACGATGGCGCGATCGTTCATCCATGAACCGAACACGGCTCCGACGGCGCCTTTGAGTTGATCCAGAGGCTTGTCAGGAAAGTCTTTTCCGACGCGGTCATGGACCAGTTTTTTGAAGCGAGCCACGAGTTCTTTCAAGTCATCGGTGTTGAGCTTGGTGTCTTCGATGCTGTGATTGCCATAGCGTTCATCTTTGAGGTGGCCGATGACGCTTTCGAACGGGTCATGGTCTTCACTCGGAAGCCGTTGCACGCCGAGTACGACGTCGCCGTACATTTGCACGAAGCGGCGGTAGCAGTCCCATGCGAAACGTTCGTTGCCGGTGGCATGGGCGAGGGCGATGACGGTTTCGTCATTGAGGCCGAGGTTGAGGATGGTGTCCATCATGCCGGGCATGGAATCACGGGCGCCGGAGCGGACGGCAACAAGGAGCGGCATGGCGGAGATATCACCGAAGCGGGTGCCCATGGCTTTTTCCATGTTGGCGATGCCGGTCTCGATCTGGTTTTGCAGGGTCTTGGGATAGCTGCGTTTGTTGGCGTAGTAATAGGTGCAGACTTCCGTGGAAATGGTGAATCCGGGAGGCACGGGCAGGCCGATGCGGGTCATTTCCGCAAGATTGGCGCCTTTGCCGCCCAAGAGGGGCTTCATGGTTCCGTTGCCGTCGGCCTTGCCACTGCCGAAGTAGTAAACGTATTTGCCAGCCTTGGCTTTGGACGGGGCGGAGGAGGCTGATTTTTTTGCAGGTTTAGCGGCCTTTTTTGCCGATGTTTTTCCCGATTTGCCGGGTTTGGATGATTTCTTTGATTTCTTTGCCATAAGGTTTTATTTGGAGTTGAAGGTTGGACATTAAAAAGATCTTAAGGCGATTCTGCAAGTGGAAACGCGATGCTTTCTTTGCCTGACGCGGGGTATTAGTTTTTACCTGGCCGACCTTGGCAGGGCAAATAGGGTGGAAAACAGCTTCCGGAGATAGGGCGGGGTTGGCGTTCCAACCCGTTTCCTAGGAGCCCTTGGCGTTCACCAATTGGGTCATAAGCTGGCGGGTGCGCTGGCTGAGAATCGTCGCCAGATGCAGCATTAATATATTTCCAGACACCGGATTATCCCTCAGGAAGGAGGAAAACGATTCCGAGTCGATGCGCCAGATTTGCGAGAATTCAAGGGCGCGCACATGGGCGCTTGCGGGGCCGGGGTCGAAGATGGCAATTTCCCCAAAAGCTTCGCCTGCTTGAATGATGCCGACGACGATGTCGTCTTCGAGGCCGCTACGGCGGACTTCCAGTTTCCCGCTGATGACGAAGTAGAGGTGGCGTTGTTCGTCGCCCTGCCGGATCATGTCGTGGTCGGGTTGGAGGCCGAGAAACTCGCCATAGCTGGCCAGTAAATCGCGGTCTTCTTCCTTCAAATCAGCAACCCAGCCGACTGCGGGCAACATGGGGCGGTCAAAGGTGGAACTCATGGTGATCCCTATGTTTCCCAAGCATGAGGCCAAGGTCAACTCAATACGCGGGCGAAGCGCCGAAGCGAGGAAACTTGGCTTGAACCACCAAGACGCCAAGGCACCAAGGAAGGATAAAAATATTTTTGGGGGTAGGAACAAGCTGCGCCATCCCCCTGAAAAGGGGGAAGACAAGGGGGTTTGTGTTAGCCTGCATATTTCATGCTCTTTTCAATGGTCAACCTGTTAGCGCTGGGACGTAACAGTGGAAAGTCACGAGCCCATGTGGGTATAATTTCAGTGCCGTTAGCGGACTGAATCATACAGTTGGGTTTAGCCAAAGCTTTCACCCTGATTATATACCATGAGTCCCGAGTGCCAGAAACCTCGACTTTAAAATCTTTTCCCCAATTAGTTACAAAATCTAGTGGATTTTTTTGGACAGATTTTTGAACAATTTTTTGGGCGGCATTTTGGGCGATAAAAGGCTCAAAACCGTGCAAAAGTCCGCATGGCCTTGCACGAGTTTGCGAGGGGGCGGTCTTCCGTAAGTAACTGTAATTAAAGGGGAAGCAAGAAAATGCGCTCGAGAGGACTCGAACCTCCATGGTTTTACCCACTAGAACCTGAATCTAGCGCGTCTGCCAATTTCGCCACGAGCGCGTTGTTGCGAACGAAAATCCTACCCAAGGCCCCCCGCCCCCCGCAAGGAAAAATGGATTGGTTTAAAACTTCCCTCATGGAAGCCGACATCGAGTCCTATTCAACGGGGCGCGGCCCGTCCCGGCTGCGAGTTTTGGCAGCGTCCCGCTGCCTGGAGAAGCCTCAGAATCAAACGGGGCGTCTTGGCCGTTCGCTGTCCCCCAATCGCGACTTGTCCCCAGCCCGAATTTAAGCATGATGACAGCTTGAACACGGCGTTCTGAACAAATCGACTTCAGGCTCCAAAAAGGCATATAAAAATATGATCCCACGCACAATAATCTGGGCGCTTGTTGCAGTTGGCGCGTTTCCCGTGCTGATGCTGAGTTTTGTTGTGGCCTGGATGGTCACACTTTCCCCATTCTCCCGAGCAAATGGAGTGCCTTGGTATTACCGCTTTTCCGATGCCCTAATCACGAGCGGCAATCGACTGTCAATCGCTGGACACAGCATCATCGTTTATCCGCGCCTTTGGACCACCGTATTGGGCGTTGTTGGGCTGCTTTTTGTATTTATTTGCATTTATTACACCCTTCACGTCCCCTACAGAGGCGGGAAATAAAACTGGGCCATACTAGCACTTCGGAAGATAAATAATGAAACCTGAGAATGTAAAGACCCGACAGGATTTTGCCACTTACCTAGCAGCGTTACAGGCGGAGGGTACTTCATCCTGGGAGAACAACACTTTGGATAAGTTTTTAGGGGCCTTAGAAGCCTACACCAATGACATCGACGGATATTACAAAAACAATAAAATTGCTTTGGACCCATACAAAGCCTCTTGGCGAACTTTAGCTGACATTATTGAGGGCGCCAAGATCTACGAATAAGAAAATGAAATGGAGCTTTCCCGCATAACATTCCAAGGGCCAGAGATAACTGACTCTGAAATTCTGGCTCTGCTTCCCCGTGAGCTTGCAGAACTCCTTTCGCAGATTAACGGTTTCGTTCAATTTCATGGTGGCCTGCACGTCCGTGGTGCTTGCCGGGAACCTCTTTGGCACTCGATTCGCGAGACATGGCAAGGCGCGTCCGCTTTTCATCTGAATTATCCTGAGATAAAGTCAGACGATGTGCCATTTGCGCAGGACTGCATCGGTGACCAGTTTTTCTTGCGGGCAGACGTCGTCTTCCGACTACGCACAGAAACAGGTGACGTGGAAACTCTGGATTTGGATCTATACGGCTTTCTCGATGCAGCAGAAAAAGATCCGATTGATTTTCTCGGTCTTCATCCACTGATGCGCCATCAAACGGACGGAGGCACTCTTGAACCGGGACAGCTTCTTTCGATTTACCCACCTTATTGCACGAAGGAAGCAGCCAACGGTGTATCCATCCGCGCTATTCCCGCAACTGAACGGCTATCATTCCTAGCCGACTTTTACAGACAGATTGGCGGGCTTCCTGAAGGAACAAAGTTTAGAGTGAAGGTCACATGATGAGCTAGACGCTGCGTGGAAGGACAAAGAGGGCGCAAACCATCTTACCGGGGTAACTTCATACAAGACCGGTGAATCAGCGACACCAGAGGACTACGTGATAGAGCTCCTTCCAACCATTGATGAACACCACGGCGTGAATTCGCACAGTCCGCCTTATGACGCTGTTCTGATTTATGGAGTCACCAAATCCGAACGACTTCTGAAGGCTTTTCAGGGCCATGGTTTTTCTTTTCACGCCGCTTCCAGCGAAAGCATTGAATTTAGAAAGAATCCTGAAAAAAAGATTGGCGACTAACCATGAGCTACGATCTCTATTTTACGAGTCCGAAAATCTCCCGGGAAGAATTTACATCCTACTTCCGCAGCAGATCTTCTTACGAGGTCTCTGACCAGCAAGCACTTTATCAGAATCAGGACACAGGAGTTTATTTCTCTTTCGATTACACAGAGTCCGAACCTGTTGATGAGGGGGCCATCAAATCAAGTGCTGCGTTTAACCTCAACTTCTATCGTCCACATTTCTTTGCCCTGGAGGCCGTTGATGAAGTGACCGCTTTTGTCGAGCACTTCAAGTTTCTGATCCACGATCCTCAAAATGACGGAATGGAAAATGGACCATACTCCCCGGAGGTTTTTTTGAAGGGTTGGAATCACGGGAACGAATTTGGTTACGCCGCTGTATTGCAGCAGCATTACCGGCGAAGGATTAGCAGTTGATCAGATATTAAATACCGAGATCGTTCAGAAAATAAAAAAGTAAAAAAGCCTGCGAATCCCGCCTTGTCGCCGCACACCGGCACCCGAGATTATGGCGTTACCGGCAAATCCAAAAACAGCCTCGGGAAATAGGAATCCAGCACTTTGGCAGGGAAGGCCAGGGAAAGTTTCCCCTTGGGGCTTGGAGATTCCAGTAAACCCTCGTCCAACCCCAGTTTGATTACTTCCCGCGCCGCCGTTTCACCAAAGCCGGTGATTTCCTGGATCTTGGTGCGGGAAATCTCCCCTTCGACAACCAGCGCTTTCAGGACCCGCGCCAGGTGAGCTTTATGCTTGCGGATATGAGAGCCTTCAAGGGCCAGATATTTTTCCATCCGATCCATCAACCCAGGAAGATCCAGCACACTGCCCATGAATCGAATCTGGTCCAGAATCGTTTCCAGGAAAAACAGGCAAAATTCCGCCAAACCTTTTTCCGACAGGTTGCCCCGTCCATCGTAATCGTTCTCGCGCCCAAGATCGGCCCTGGCCAGAAAACTGTAGTATTTGTCTTTCTGGCGCGCCAAGCCTCGCGACAAAGTCCACAGCCCAAAGCCGTCCACACCGGCTTGAATCAGCCCGGCATGCGCGTACAACCGCACCACGCGGCCATTGCCGTCACCGAAAGGATGAATCCAAGCCAAACGATGATGCGCTGCCGCCAAAGCCACCAATTTGTCCGTCGGCAACATCCGGGCATTGCCGTAACACTCGGAAAAGCGATCCAAAAATTTGGACAGGAATGGATAATCCGGAGGCGTATGCTGTCCCACATTCACGTTGTAGGAACGCAAGCGGCCCGGTTCGATTTTGTAACGCTTGCCGCTTTCGGTCTGGCTCCAATGCAATTCTTCCGGGAGACGCCGGTAAAATTCACCATGCAGCCAGCAAAAAAAATCCTGGGTGTGAATCTCCACAGTCTCCCGTGCCAGCCGGTCCCGCATGAGCTTCTCGACTTCCATGTGGGCCACGCTCATGGCTTGGTTGTGTCGGGCGGCTTGGTTTTTTGAAAAATCTTTGCGCAGCGCCCGTTCAATATCCCGCGGCAAAGTTTTATGTCCTTCAATCAGGTTGGAATAATAACTGTTCATCTCCTGGACGAGAGTGACCACTTTTCCACGAACCACGGGGGATGGCAAAACCCGCTCCAGCCCTCCCGCTTCCCGCAAAATGGCGCAGCTTAATCCGGACAATTTGTAACGCCCGGAGTCGGGAAAAAGCGGCTCCATCGAGCGAGGTTCACGGGTTATATCGATTTTTTTGGCCATTTTGCGCGGATCTATTCGCGGATCGTTATATCACGCTATTCATTGGAAATCAATATCTTGTAGAATGGATAATGCCAGTTTATGCTCGTTTCGCGCGGATTTATTAACGCAAAACCCCTTCCAAGCACTTACCCTTGAAATACTTTCGCGCTGTCCATCAGACGTTCCAATTCTGAGCGCGGGATGCGCAGCTCGGCCAAAGCCCTGGATCGGCTTGATGCGGCCACGATAAACCTGCCGGTACGCGACAAACTATAAAAAGGAAGGTAACGGATCTTCGCATCTAATTCCACCCGGAAAACTTCCTCAGAGCGAGACTCAAGGCGAGGGTGAATTAGTGCAACTTGGCAACTGTTTGCCGACGATTTCAGTGTTTACGGAGCTTTTGCAATAGCACGAATGCTGTTTTTTTACCGGCCTATATTCACATAAAGCGTGAATCAATGAAAAAAGTGAACATAAAGACCTGGCTGTATGTGCGGGAAGACGTTCTGACCAGATTTCTTGAAACTACAGTCCCCATCAAACCGAGGCAGCATGCCGTGTGCTGGTTGATCTGGGACAGGTGCTGGCAGCGTTCCGCGATTGCTTGGTGGTCGTAGGCGGTTGGGTTCCAGATCTCTTGATGAAAAATGCGGATGAGCCACACATCGGAAGCATCGATGTGGATTCCATAGTACCCTTATTATTACCCTTATAAGGAAGTGCTACCTTTTGTCTTGTTTTCAGGGCCTTGCGGGTTTTGGATGCCAACTTTTTGATGCTTTTTGTGACAGTCTCTTGCGGATCTCGATCATTTCGGTGATTTCAACGAAATGATCCCCCTCATCGTCACGGGTTGTCAAAACTCGGCAAAAACAGGTCCCAAGGATTGGCTCAACAACATATTACTGACGCAAATCCTTCACGGTTTACTTCACGGTTGAGGCCTAAAAACAGGCAAACCGTGAAAGCTTGTGAAAAATCGATCTTTCGCAAGACGCTTATTTGCAACATGATGCAAAGAGATGAAAGCATGGAGAAGGTTGTTAGTCGATACCTGAATCTAGCGCGTCTGCCAATTTCGCCACGAGCGCGTTGTTGCGAACGAAAATCCTACCCAAGGCACCCGGCCCCCGCAAGGAAAAATGGTTCGGCCTAACCCGGATGGTTCACCCGCTTCTGAAAGCCCCTGCAAAGCGCCCAGCCGAAAGGCCGGGCAGAATCAGGGATGCATTCACATCCGGGTTAAATGCTCCCTGATGGAAGTTGAATCTAGGAAAAATGTGAATATTGCCAGAATGCCATCAACCGACACCCTACTTCCGACACTACGCTATTTCAGGCTTCCGCCCACGCCCTGGCTGCGCCAGTATGCCAGTTCCTATGCCGGAAAAACACGACGAAGAGTCCTTGCAACGCCTCTGGGAGGAATACCGCGGCGGCCTGCGGGATTTTGACGATATGAGCCTCGCCCGCTGGGCGGCGCAAACCCTGGGCCAGTTGAAGGGCCGGGTCTGGCGTTTGTCGCATCCTCTGGTGGGATTGCACCGGTTGCTCGCGCAGGAAACACAGCGTCGTTCCCTGCGGTTGCGCCGACTGGCCACCGCCCCGGCCGAGTATCCCGAAGCGCCCTGCTGTAACGCGCCGCTGCTGCCCCTTGTCACCCGCGATGTTCTGCATTCGGGCCTGATTTGCGAAACCTGCAGCCGCACAGCGATTGCATTCGGCGACATCCCCGGCGAATTTCAAACCGGGCTGCGGAATTGGGCCGAGCAATATGATAAAGTACATGCCGTGGCCCATTGGAATGAGAACGAAAAGCTGGCCTGCCTGAATTACGAACAAAGCTACAACGAGGCTGCGGAACAGGCGGAAAATCTTTTGAGCGAACTCGCTTCCCACATTCTCCCGCCCATGCTGGATGTTTACCCGGCCATGGTCTGGGAAGACAACGACGAATGTCTCGATGTTCGGCCGGATGACATTGAAATTACGAGAGCGGGGCTGTAAATAACCAAAGTAGAATTCAGGATTCAGAATTCAGAACATAGTTTTATCCGTTTCCATCCGCGTTAATCCGCGGTTCAAAATGTTTTCGTGACGCCTGCGACGCGAAAGCCCATTTCTTCCAGCAATTGGCAGACGCGGGCCGGTTGGTCGCCTTGAATCTCGATCTCGCGCCCGCGCAAGGTTCCGCCGCAGCAGCAAGCCTTGCGAAGATCGCGCGAAATTTTTTCGATTTCCTCGTCTGAAACAGTTTCAGGAATATCTCCCACCACCACCACGGTCTTGCCGCCGCGATGCGCCGTCTCGCGCCGTAACACCACGCGCCCGCGCTTTGCCGGCATGGCCCCGGCTTTTTCCGGGATCGATTCCACATTCGCCGGACCCGGAGGCAGACCGCTCAACTCCAGGCTTTGAAACGGGTTCTGCAACCCGCCGCTTGGCCCGGTCACGTCGATTTTTGAAGCAGGATCCTTTTTGCTCATTTTATCTGTGTTTATCCGCGTCAATCCGCGGTTCCAAAACTTCACGATCTTTTCCAAAGGCTGGCTTGCGCGACGCTCCATTGGAATTTTCGGGCATGTTCGCGGATCAGAAAAGGCATTTCCTCCATGCGCAGCAGCTTGAATTCGCTTCCAAGGCAATGCGAAAGTCCCTCCAGTGTTGTGACAGGCTTTCCATCCCGCAACATGCCGCCCAGCCATGCGGACTGGAGCGTGAACTCTTCCATCCAACTGCACGGAGTGGTAATCAAAATCCGGCCGCCGCTCCTCAACAAGCCCGGCAATTGCCGCAGACAGGCTTCCGGGTTCGGTACGCGGCAAAGCAGGTTTGACAGCAAAATACAGTCGAACTGGCCCAGATCCTTCGGCAACCGGCAGGCATCTCCTTCGCGGAACTCGACCCGTTCCGGATGGCTCACAGAAGGGCGCTTCGCAATCAAACGGGTTGTTACAATCCCTTCGTCCAACCGTTCGTACGACAATTCGCCTTCTTTTTGAATCGTGCGCGCTGCCTTGATAAAACGCGCCGAGCGGTCGATCCCCACCACTTTCTCAAATGTGCCGGAAAGTTCAAACGCGGCCCGGCCCACAGCGCAGCCAAGATCCAAAGCGCGCCCAAAGGCGGAGGATTCACGCAGGCAGGTTTGGGCGCAACGCAGGGGGAAATCCAGCGCTTCCGCAGGCCCGAAATCCCAGGGCAAGATTTCCCGGCGGCTGCCATAGTGCAGCAGCAGGTATTCGCTGAGCAGCTTGTCGGTTTCGTAGATGCCGGACATTGGACGCCAATCAGGCCGGGGCGGGCGCCATGTCTTCGACCAGCGAGTTCAAGTAAGCTGCCGGCTCGTAATTCTCGATGAGGACTTCCATTTTCCCGTTTCGCATCATTCGGACCTGAGGCACTTGGATTTCAGGCGTCTTGTGCGGCGCGAACAGAATGTCGTCGTGGGTGGCGTTTTTGGCGCTGGCAAATTTGTCAGGCGTCAAATGCCCGCCTAAATGATCGCTCCGCCCCGTGGCGACGTGGACGGTGCCCCGCACTTTTTCGTCCTGGATGTCGCGTCCAGAAAAGGGGAGCAGTTGCGTTCCAAAACCGAGTTCCCCGATTTCTCCCGTCACGGGGTCGGAAATGATTTTGTTTTGGTGATCGCTGATGGTCTGCAAATTGCCTTTGATCAGGGACACATTCACAATCCGTCCGCCCTGGACTTTCATCAGGCCCAGCGTACCGTCCTCGTATTTCATCGGGAAATGGCCCTCGGCCCCGGACGGCACGAAATACACCTCGCCCGCGGGCAGGTTGGCCACATCGGGCTTCTTGCCCCGGCAAAGCCCGTGGCTCTTTTGCGCTTCCTGCTTGTTAAGCAAGAGCCGCAGGGTGTAGGGCCTGCCCTCCACCGCATAATCGATTTCCACCCAGTCGGCCCGGGTCATTCCGAGGCGCAGTTTCTCGGCTTCCACGCTGACTTCCTCGTAGTTGACCGAAAGCCCGGTTTCCAGAATTGTTTTGTTGACGCCATGCAGCGTGGCGCCGCGAAACCCGAATTTCTTCGCGGAGGCGGTGAGGGGCGCCGTGGCGGAATAGGTGCTGATGCAAAGGATGATGTTGTAGTGTGGATAGATGTCCCGCACGAAGCTGAGTTGCCGCCCGTCTGGGGCGTAAACTTCATCGGCCATGTCCAGATTGCTGCCGCCGGTGATTTTGTAGGCGTAAAATTCGCCGCCCTCCAGGCCGAGTTCCTTGAGCACGCCCTTTTTCAGCCCCTGATAAAAAATATCGTGCGCGTAGCGCTGGATTGTCAGTTCCGGGTTGTTTAAGAAATTGAAGTCGAACACCTCTTTCGGGTCGGCAAGGTCGATCAGGATGCAGACTTTTTCGCCTTTTTCGGGTTTAAAAACGGTGTCCAAGAGGCGTGGCAAACTGAATGGCGGGAAGGAGGAGGGGATTTGAATCATGTTAAGTTGGGTTTGAGTTGGCCGGTGAAGGCTGTATTATTATCCGCTACAAACCAAATTTTGCAAATCACAACCCATGAATTCCATGAAAAACCCCGCCCATCTCGAAGACCTCATTTCCTTCCTGCGCCACCCCAGCATCTCCACCGATCCCGCACATAAAAATGACGTGGCCGCCTGCGCAAAGTGGGTGAATGAGAAACTCACAAGCATCGGGTTGGACAGCCGGATTTATCCCACTCCGGGGCATCCCGTGTTGGTGGCGCGAAACCGGCATCAGCCCGGACGCAAGACCGTCCTGATTTACGGGCATTACGATGTCCAGCCGGTGGACCCGCGTTCGCTCTGGGCACACGATCCGTTTGAACCGCGAATCCAGAACGGCCGCATCACAGCCCGGGGCGCCACCGACAACAAAGGACAAATCCTTTCCCATATCCTTGGGGTGCAAGAAACCCTTCACGAGAAAAAAGATCTGCCGGTGAATTTGATCTTCCTCATCGAGGGCGAGGAGGAAGTCGGCAGCCCCAACCTGGCCGCCTTTTTGCAGGAACACCGCAAGGAACTGGCGTGCGACATCGTTGCCCTCTCCGACACTGGAATGATCGAGCCGGGCCGGGGGACATTGACGTACGGCCTGCGCGGGATCACTTGCATGGAAGTGCGCATCACGGGGCCGGACAAAGATTTGCATTCGGGAATTTACGGCGGTGCGGTGGGTAATCCACTGACGGTGCTGAGCCGTTTGATGGCCACCCTGCATGATACGTCGGGGCGGGTGGCGATTGACGGATTCTATGACTGCGTCAAGCCGCTGGAAACGTGGGAGCGCGAAGCCTGGAGCAAGCTGCCGTTCCATGATTCGGATATTTTGCGGCTTACAGGAGTTCCCGCCCTGGCTCCCGAAAAGGGCTACAGTGCCGTGGAATCCACATGCGGCCGGCCCACAGCCGAACTCAACGGCCTCTATGGCGGCTATCAGGGCGAAGGATCCAAAACCGTCATTCCTTCTTTCGCGGTTGCCAAGCTCAGCTTTCGCCTGGTGCCGGACCAGGACCCGGAACTGATCTTCGAACTCGCCTCTGGTCACTTAAAAAAGCATTGCCCGCCGTCCGTCCGCCTGGAACTGATCAACCAACATTCCGGAAGCGCTTATGTGGCCGATCCGCATTCGGCATTCGGCCTTGCCGCCCAGTCAGCGCTGCGCAAAACTTTCCCCGGGAAAGAGCCCGCCCTCGTGCGGGATGGGGGCAGCGTCCCGATTGTGGCGGACCTCAAGCGCATTCTTGGGGCCGATTCCCTCCTGTTGGGGCTGGCCCTGCCGGATGCGCGCATCCATTCGCCGAACGAAAATTTTCCGCTGGAAAATTTCGAAGGCGGCATCCGGCTGAACCGGGCCTTGCTGGAGGAAATTGCAGGAGTCTAACCCGGATGTTTCACACGCTTCTGAAAACCTCAGCAAAGTGTCCTGCTCCAAAGTGTGGCAGGAACTGGGGTGCAGGAACATCCGGGTTACATAGCCTGCATATGCCCAACTCGTATCTTTCCGCTGTTACGTCCCGGCGCTAACAGGTTGACCATTGAAATGAGTATGAAATATGCAGGCTAAGCCAGGGTAATTTTACCGCAAAGTACGCCAAGGAAAGCAAAACCCCCTTGTCTTCCCCCTTTTCAGGGGGATGGATGCAGCTTGAATTCGAGTTTCAGGTCGTGGATTTTTAATCTGCGTTTATCCGCGTTCATCTACGGTTAAAAAGTTTTTAGCTTATTTCAATTTTTCAAGCGCGCTTATGAAGGCCTGGGGTCCGCCGGGCATGTAACCCAGTTCTCCCACTTTATTTCCGCCGGAGTTCAGTACTATAATGGTCGGATACCCTTGTATGCCGTATTGCTGGGCCAGTTTTTGATTGGCCTGCTTTTGGTCATCCGATTGATGCCGGGTGCGTGGAAAATCCACCTGCAACAGTACCAGATTTTTCGCCGCATAGGCGGCAAATTCCGGAGTCGAAAATACTTCCCGATCCAGTTTCATGCACCAGCCGCACCAGTCCGACCCGGTGAAGTCGATAAGCACCTTTTTGTTCTCATTTTTGGCCTTGGCCAAAGCGGCGGGAGAGCTGGTCAGCCAGTTCAGGCTGGATTCCGCGGCAGAGGAGAGGGCCGGGCTGAGAATCGTGGCGGCAAACACTGTGGCAAGACACAACAGGAATTTGGATTTCATATAAAAATAGGATACCGAAGGAAGGAATTTATTCCAGCCGTAAAACCCAAAATTATTGTAACAATTGCGCAAATTAGTCGTTTTCTTTTCCCGGTCGGGACCTATCTTTTTTGTCTGTGAGTTATCAGGTCCTAGCCCGCAAATACCGGCCCCGCACCTTTGCCGAAATCATCGGCCAGGAACATGTCGTCAAAACCCTCAGCAACGCCATCGCCACCGGGCGCATCGCCCACGCGTTTCTTTTTGTCGGCCCGCGCGGGATCGGCAAAACCTCCACCGCCCGCATCCTGGCCATGGCCCTGAATTGCAAGGGCGGACCAAAGGCTGATTTTGATCCGGATGATGATCTCTGCCGCGAAATCTCCGAGGGCCGGAGCATGGACGTGCTTGAAATCGACGGAGCCTCCAACAATGGCGTGGAACAGGTCCGCGAACTGCGCGACAACGTCCAGTACGCCCCCGCCCGCGGAAAATTCAAAATATACATCATCGACGAAGTACACATGCTGAGCGCGGCCGCCTTTAACGCCCTGCTCAAAACGCTCGAAGAACCGCCGGCGCATGTAAAATTCATCTTTGCCACCACCGAGCCACACAAGGTTTTGTCCACCATCCTTTCCCGTTGCCAGCGCTTTGATCTCAAACGCATTTCGGACAAGGATATCGTCAAGCAGCTCAAACTCATCGCGGAAAAGGAAAAGATCAAAATCAGCGACGCCGCACTCCGGCTGCTGGCGCGCAACGCCGAGGGCGGCATGCGCGACGCGGAATCGGCCTTTGACCAGCTCATCAGTTTTTGCGGAAGCTCCATCGAGGAAAAGGATGTGCTCGAAATTTTCGGCCTGACCGGCCCGCAGGAAATCTGGGAACTGGCGGAAGCCGTCCAGTCCGGAGAAGACGAAGTTGCGCTGCAAAAACTGCGTGCTTTGGTCGAGCGCGGCAAAGACCTGTCCCGGCTCAGCCAGCAGCTCCTCCGTTATTTCCGGAACCTGCTTGTTTATGTGATTTCGCCTGAAATTTCGCAGGAAGAGCTTGAGCCGGATGAAGCCCGGCATTTTGCGAACCTCAAGCCTTTGCCCGCGCGGGACCTGATTCTGGCGCTCATCGATGAACTGGTCCGCCTTGAGGAAAAAATCCGCTATGCCCTGGTCAAGGAAGTACTTTTTGAAATCACATTGATCCGCATGACCCGGCAACGGCAGCGCGTTTCCATCGAGGAAATTCTGGGCTACCTGGCCAGGGGCGGCCCTGCGCCCTCCCTGTCAGCGCCTGCGGCGGACTCGTCGGCACCCGCTACGCCTGTGAAACCGGTCCCGACGGCGGCACTCCGCGCAGCCACCCCGACACCTGCCCTGGCATCAAAGCCCGCGGCCATTCCGGAACCCAGATCCGCTCCCGCTGTCCCGAACGGCGCAACGCCGGAGGAACTCTGGTCCCGCGCCATTGAGCCTATCAAGAAAAAAGAGCTTGTTTTGCGCCGGGCGCTCGATTTTTGCGAGTTCAAGGGTCTGGAGGGCGGCCGCTTGAAAGTAAAACTTGTCGCCTCCAAGGCGATGCTGGAGGCCATCCAGAATTCCCAGCAACTCAAGGATGCCCTTGCCAAAGCCTTTGGACCGGACGCCGGCCTGGACATCGACTTTTCCGAGCGCGCGCCGGACACACAGGCTGTAGAGGCTCCGCCCGTCCCTGCCGGAACGGAAAGCCCGGCGAAGCCGACATCGGCATCGGCTTCGGCTGCCGGCGTCAAAACGTTGTCGAAAGCCGAGTTTGAAAATGATCCGCTGATCCAGGAGGCGCTCAAGGCGTTTGACGCCCGGATCGTGGCCATCAAACAGGACTAACCCGGAAATTTTACACTTCACGGAGAACCTCATTTATGAACATTGCGAAAATGATGAAGCAGGCCCAGAAAATGCAAGCCGACATGCAGCGGATGCAGGAGGAACTGGCAAAACAAACTTTTGAGGGCAGTGCCGGGGGCGGCGTGGTCAAGGCCGTTGCGGGTGGCGACGGTGAACTCAAGTCCATCACCATTTCTCCCGAAATCCTGAAAGACGGCGATGTTGAGATGCTGCAGGACTTGATTGTCACCGCTGTGCGTGAGGCCTCGGACAAAGGCAAGCAGGCGGCCCAGTCCCAGATCTCGCAGCTCAGCTCCGGTCTTGGGCTTCCAGGGCTTGGCTGATGCGCCCGCAGCCCGGCCTCCAATTGGCTTATGCTTGACTATCCTCCCGCTGTTCGCCGATTAATGGAAGCGCTCCGGCGGCTCCCGTCCGTCGGACCGCGAAGCGCGGAGCGGCTCGCCCTGCATATCCTGAAATCCGGCTCCGACCCGGCCCGTTCCCTGGCCGAAAGCATTCTGGAAGCGGGAAGCGTGGTCCGGCCCTGTGCCAACTGCGGTTTTTTTTCACAGGAACCCCTTTGCGACCTGTGCCGGGATTCCACGCGCATTTCCAAACTGCTTTGCGTGGTCGAGCAGGCCACCGATGTGCTGGCTTTTGAAAAAAGCGGCGGCTTCAAGGGACTGTATCATGTTCTGGGAGGCTGCCTTTCACCCTTGGACGAAATCGGGCCGGAAGAGCTCAACATTCCCCGTTTGCTCAAGCGGATTCGCGAGGAATCCGTGGAGGAAGTGATTCTCGGGTTGAATACCGATGTCAAAGGCGAAACCACGACCCTCTACCTTGCGCACGAGATCCACGCGCTGGGCGTCAGGGTAACGCGCCTGGCCACCGGCATTTCCGTTGGCGGCGCGCTCGAATACGCCGACAGCGCAACGCTCGGGCATGCGCTTAAAGACAGGAAGCCCATATGATTCACCGCAGAGGCACAGAGGGCGCAGAGTTTAACGTGCCCCTGTTAAAACAAGGCATTCAACGGATTATTCCAACTCAATCTCAATCCTCCGCGTCCTCCGCGTCTCTGCGGTGAACTCCCCATGAAAATCTCAACGATATTTTTTGACCTCGGCAAGGTGTTGATCGATTACGATTTCAACATCGCTTTCAAGCGCATTGCGGAGCGCTCTCCTCTGGACCTCGAGCATTTGGAAAGCAGGGCTTATTCGGACTATCCTCTCATTGACGACTACGAATCGGGCCGTATCTCAACCCCGGATTTTTTCGCCGCAATGAAAAAGCACCTTGAGTTCGGCGGAACGATCGAAGAGCTGGAACGAATCTGGTGCGATGTCTTCACGCCAATCCCGGACCACATTCTGTACGCCCGCCAGCTTTCAGAATATTATCCGCTGGCCCTCATTTCCAACACATCCGACGCCCACATCCGCTTCGTCGAAGCCGCCTACGATTTCTTCCCCGTCTTCCAAAAGCGCATTTATTCCTATCAAGTGGGCTGCATGAAGCCCAGGCCGGAGATCTACCAATTCGCCCTTCAGGAAATGAACGCGGACAAGGTCGAAGCCCTGTTCATCGATGACCGCGAGGACAACATTGAAGGCGCCGCCAAACTCGGCTGGCAGACCATCCACCTGCGTCCGGACGTGGATCTCCGCCTGGCCCTGCGCAGCTACGAACTGCAGGGTATTTAAGCCCCAAGACAAAAAACATTTTAATGCCAAGTCGCCATGCGCTTGGCGGCGCACGTCCGCCACAGGACGGACTCGCCGTGGTGAGCAAAGACGCTAAAAATACCTCTTTTAACCGCTGATCACGGAGATTCCCGAAGATAAAAACCAGACGCTTAAAACTTAAGGCTTAAAACTTGGAAAGAACCACGGATAAATACGGATATACGCTGATGGGAAATCCGAGGCTTAATATTTAAAACTTGATATTACAGGAAGATCGCGAAGGACGCGGAGGAAAATCCGGGAGAATCCCGAATTCAGAATTCAGTAACTTGAAACTGAACACTTGCTTGCCACGCCATAGTCCGACAGCGGACGGACGAAGGCGGGAAACTTACAAATTCATGGTTTTTCAAAAAGAAGACAGACGGGCGCGGAGAGGGTGAGGGAGTAAGGCGTGGGTGAGATTTGGCCGGAGACCGGATCGATTTTATAGTTGCAGATCAAATTTGCTTTTTGCCCCGCGGCAAGCAGCCAGCGTCCGCTGGGATCGATGGCAAAATCGCGCGGGATGGCCGGGACACCGGGTGTGTTCGCCGCCCAGGCGAGCCGTCCATCGATGCCGATTGTAAATTGTGTAATCGAAGCGTGGCTGCGGTTGGAAACGTAGAGCCACTTGCCATTGGGATGAATGCGGATGGCGGCGCTGCCCGAACCGGATGCGGGAACATCCTTGGGCAGGGAAGACAGTGTTTGGAACGGAGTGAGCGCCCCGGAAACTTTATCAATGGCAAGCGCCGTCACCGTCATGCTTCTCTCGTTAACCACATAGGCAAAGGGCGCACCGGGAAGAAATGCAAGATGGCGCGGTCCTGCTCCCGAGGGGACGCAAACAAATGGGGGATTGTTAGGTGTCAGGTTGCCCGTTGCGGCGTCAAAATGATAACTCCAGATTTTGTCCGTGCCCAGATCGCAGGCATAAACGAAGCGATTGCCCGCACTGGTATAAATGGAGTGCGCGCGGGACTTGGTTCGTTCTTGCGGGTCCAGGCCGAAACCGCTGAGCGGAATCAGCAAGGCGCGTTCGCCGAGGGAACCGTCGGCTTTGACTGGAAACGCGGCAATCGAGCCGCCGTCATAATTCGCAACGAACACCGTGTGCTCAGTGTCGTCGAGGCTGACATAACAAGGACTGTCGCCACCCGTGGATTGAGCATTGAGGCGGGTGAGCAGTCCGTTGCTTTCGACCTGGAAGGCTTCCACGGTGTGGGCCGGTGTTTCGTTGACTGCATAGAGGAACTTGTTGTCGTGGGTGAGGGCAAGATAACTCGGGTTGGCGGTTTCGGCGGCGAGCATGGGTGCCGCAAGCGCGCCGGTTCCGGTGTTGAGCGTGCTGCGGTAGATGCCGCGGCTCGGATTCGGCGTGTTGGTATAGGCGCCGATATAAAAAGGAATTTCAGTAGCGCTCAGCGTATATGGAAGGATAAGGCCGAGGAGCAAGTGAAGGAATCGAATTTCCATGTAAGAGGACTGTGGAAGCGGGAATGCTGTCTGCCAAGCCGGTTTTCGCCGACAGTTTAAACTTCTGGCTTCTTAATTTTCAGTTTCTTCCCCATGCTTCCTTTTTATGCGCATCCTGGGAATCGATCCCTCCATTCGCTGCACGGGTTATGCCGTCATCGAGACCATTGGCAAACAAACCAAGGCCCTGTGCTTCGGCAACATTCCGAACCCGGCCTCACGCGCGCCTGAAAAATGCCTCCTGGCCATTGCCGAGGGCCTGCGCGAAGTCATCGCCGCCCATCATCCGGAGCAGGCAGCCATGGAAAAAATCATCTATGTGCAAAGCGTTCGCACCGCCATCATCATGGGATCCGCCCGCGGCGCGGCTCTGATTGCAGTCGCGGAAGCGGGCCTGTCCCTTACCGAATACCCGGCCAAGCTCATCAAAAAAGCGGCCACCGGCTATGGCTCCGCGCAAAAGCAGCAGGTCGGTTTCATGATGCGCGTGTTGCTGGGCCTCACCCGGACGCCGCAGGCGGATGAAGGCGATGCCCTGGCGGTTGCCTTGACACATGCCCGGGCCTCCACATTGCCCGCCGCTTCAACCCTCCGGAAAAAACAAATCCACCCTTGAAACCGGCTGCCGGAAACTTCAAACTCCACCCGTGATTTCATTTCTCCGCGGCAAGCTGACCGAGTCCCTCCCCACGCGCGTTGTTCTCGACGTGCGGGATGTCGGCTACGAAATTTTCATCCCGCTTAGCACATTTGAAAAACTGCCGCCGCCGCCGGCCGAAGTCACCCTGTTGACGGTTCTCAGCATCCGCGAAACCGAACATGTGCTGTACGGTTTTTTGACGCGCGACGAACGCGATCTTTTCCTTTTGCTGATCCATCACGTTTCCGGTGTCGGCCCCAAGATCGCCCTGGCCATTTTAAGCGGCTCCTCCACCGCGCAGTTTAAGACAGCCGTGGTCCATCAGGACCTGGCCACTCTTTCCAGAATCAAGGGCGTGGGCAAAAAAACGGCGGAACGCATCGTCGTGGAACTGAAGGACAAAGTCGGCATTTCGGGGGCCTGGCAGGCTGCTGTGGAGAATCAAACGCTTGGTCCGGAGCAGCAAAAGACAAACGACGCCCTGCTCGCCTTGCTTGCGCTGGGTTACAAACAACAGGATGCCCTCAAGGCCATTGCCGAAACCGGCATCAAAGGTTCCGTGGAAGAAATCATCCGCGACGCCTTGAAGAAACTGTAATCACGGCTTTCTTGCGCCCGGATTAATTCCGCATAGAGTGAAGCCATGTCCGAACCTGCGCTAAACCAGTTCAACCGTGATGACGAACCGGCTGATCCGTTCGATCAATCCCTGCGCCCTGGCACGATGGACGAATTCACCGGCCAGCCCAAGGCCAAGGAACGCCTCGAGGTCATGATCCAGTCGGCCAAAATCCGCGGCGAGGCGCTGGATCACATCCTGTTGAGCGGACCGCCCGGCCTCGGTAAAACCACGCTGGCCCACATCCTCGCCAAGGCCATGGGCGTCCAAATCCGGATCACCTCCGGGCCGACGCTGGAAAAGGCAGGCGACCTCGCGGGGCTGCTCACCAGCCTCGAACCCAACGATGTGCTTTTCATTGACGAAATCCACCGCCTGAACAGCACCATCGAAGAATATCTCTACCCGGCGATGGAAGATTTCCGGATCGACATTGTCATCGACCAGGGCCCGAGCGCCCGCAGCGTCTGCCTGAATCTGCCGCGTTTCACGCTCGTAGGCGCCACAACCCGGCCAGGCATGTTGAGCGCCCCGTTGCGCTCGCGCTTCGGCATCGCAAACCGGCTCGAATATTACGACGCCGATTCCCTGGCAACCATCGTGCGGCGCTCCTCAAAATTGCTGGAGCTGACGCTGGCGGACGACGCGGCGCGCGAAATCGCCTGCCGCTCGCGCGGAACGCCGCGCATTGCCAACAACCTGCTGAAATGGGTGCGCGACTTCGCGATAGTGAAGTCGGACGGAAAAGTCACGCGCGACGTGGCCGACCAGGCGTTGACGATGCTGGAGATCGACCGCCACGGGCTGGATGAAATGGACAAACGAATTTTGGAGACTCTGATCCTGAAATTCCAGGGCGGGCCGGCCGGGTTGGGCTCCCTGGCGGTCGCCGTGGGTGAGGAAGCCGGAACTCTGGAAGAAGTGCATGAGCCCTATCTCATTATGGAAGGCTACCTGGCGCGCACCCAGCAGGGGCGCATTGCGCAGCCTCTGGCGTATGAACGGCTCGGGCTGAAACTCAAGCCAAGTCAAAACCAGCTTCTGTAAATAATCAATTAAGGCTTTTATTTTATTCAAAAAGATGAAATTATCATTGAATAATGATTCAATTTACATCATAATCTTAGCATGAGAATTACGGTTGATATCGAAGATTCTGTTTTAAAGGAGCTCAGCGCGTTGACGGGCGAAACCAAAAAGAGCCCCGCTGTGGCCAAAGCTGTCACGGAATTTGTCAGGCGGCAGCGGGCCAGGGAATTTGGCCGTTTGTTGATGGAAGGCGATTTTGCGAACGCCTTTGAACCCGCTTTTGACCCCGAAAAACAGGACAAATAACCGTGGTCCTGGTGGATTCCTGTGTCTGGATTGAAGCAAGCCGGGAGCGGGGCGACTTGCACGTCAAACTGGCGCTCCGGGCTCTCTTGGACGAATACGAAGCGGCCTATTGCGGGCCGGTCAAACTCGAAGTATTGGGCGGCGCCCGGAATGAAAAGCGCAAAGCCCTGTCGTATTTTTTTGAGGCGGTACCCTATTTGGCGATGCCGGAAATCATTTGGGATGATGCTAAAAACATTTCCTGGCGTTTGCGCGACGCGGGCCAGGCCATTCCCTGGAACGACATATTGATTGCCTGCATAGCCTTGAAACAACGCTGCCGGGTCTATTCCATTGACGCCCATTTCCAAGCTCTCAGCGAAAAATGCGGGCTTTTGCTCTACCAACCCGGCTACGGGGGGAAATACCAGCGCGACGTTGAGGGTTGAGCTAACATTTTTTTCTGAGCGAATGAAAGCATCATTTTTACAGGAAGAGCCTGCATATGCCCAGCTCGTGTCTTTCCGCTGTTACGTCCCGACGCTAACAGGTTGACCATTGAAATGAGTATGAAATATGCAGGCTAAGGACGCATAAAACCGGAACTGAACCACGGATAACACGGATAAAAATCTTACTCCAACTCCATCTCAAACTCTTGAAAACCAGCACAGGAACAGAGATGTCGTGAGCGCTGACTCCGACACTCGTCGCGAGTAAAAGGCGCGGATTTCATACCAGCTTGGGGTGAAACCCCAGGAACCCCGGCACATAACATGCCTCAAGCCCTGAAAAGGAGTCCTATTCTTGTCCAATAGCCCGTTGCTTCAAAGCTTGTCAAGGGTGTTCTGGGCTCCAGAAATGGAACAGGCTGTCATCAAACGTAAATTGATAAGCGATGTAACACTGAAAATCCACCGGGCCGTCAATGGAACGGCCCACTGAGAAGAGCAAATGATGCCGGCTGTTTAAATCAACGACGGTACCGATGTTGAACGCCGTATTGTCGCTCCCACTGGTTTGCATGGCCGTCTGGTGATAGATTTCCGCGCCAACGAGAACGTTGGTCAAAACCTGTTTTTGTAACACTGCACCGGCAAATTTCCAATTTTGATTGCCGGCGCCGGAATTGATGCCGTAGCCACCGCCACCATAAGCCGTCCATGAACCCCAGCTTTTTTGCAGCCATAGCGGAAGGAATTCCTGCGGGCTGCCGTTACCAAGATTGTCTTTGGCGCTGCCGGTGGAAACTTCCAGCAAAGGGCAAAACCCAACCTGCGGCATATACTTTGTTTCCTGGATAAAACGATACTTCACGCCCAACTCCGTATCGCCATAACCGTAATGTGCGCTGCCCTGCCTCGGCGCGTTGTAAGCCAGAGGCGCGCCCAGATGAAGTTGCAGGTTGGGAATGGCGCCATAATTTAATTCCATGCGCGGTGCAGTGCCGAACCAATCACCGGCAGTACTGAAGTTTTGGGATGCCAGATAAAATTCCCAATGTTGATATTCTCCAGGCTCCGGATCGTCCGTGACAAAAGGAGACCCCGCCAGCACTTCCATCGTGCAGAGGCTTAACAGCAGAACCATGAGAAATCCCGTCTGGATTCTTGGCATGGCTCTAATCATCAGAAAATTTTTCAGTAAAACAAGGCTTCACCCTTCACTTATATCCATGCAAGCCATGTGCTCCTCGGGTGATCAAACAACCACCTAGGCCATGCGCCCGTGCAGAGTCGAACTGCAAACCTTCTGATCCGTAGTCAGATGCTCTATCCAATTGAGCTACGGGCGCGTGAAAGAGTGAAGATCATAGGCAAAGCCGCCCCCTCCGCGCAACCCTCAAAATCAAGGTTTTTACCACTAGCCCGGATGCCTCACGCGCTTCTGCAAATCCTTGCGGAGTGTTTAGTCAAAAGGCGGGGCAAAATGGCGGGATGACAAGATCCGGGCTACAAGCAAAACCGCTTGAATTGAAAATTCGTTTTGAAATGGAACTTCCTTATTTTGAAGCGGTTTTGCAAGAGCCTGCTTATCTCCGGCCTTTTTCCTTCCACCCATGAATGAAAAGACTAGAGGGTGAATTTTCATGACGCATGTGAGATAAGCAGGCTGGGAAAATTTAGACGGATGCCGCCTTCAATTCTTCCACGAGCACTTCAAGCCGGCTGGAGGAGGCCTGCAAATCCACGGTTCCGCCTGCTGCCCGGATTGCTTCGCTGGTCGCGGGACCGATGCTTGCCGCGCGCAACCCTTTCGGCCAGGCGTTCCCGGCCAGCTTTGAAAAATGGTTCACAGCCGAAGCGCTGCAAAACAAAATCCAATCCGGCAAGCCGGGTTCAAAAATTTCCCGGAACCGTTCCCGGGCGTTTGCGGCTTCAACCGTGCGATACACCACCAGTCGTCCGGCCTTCCAGCCTGCGCCAGCCGATTCAGGAAAGGGCAGGGGTTCCGCCTTGTCGCCGCAAACATGCAATACGGTCCCCGCGTCTTGCCGGTTCGGCCATTCTTTTACCAGAGCCTGCGCCGTATGCGTCCAGGGCACGAAATCAGTCTTGAGGCCATATCGGCCGAGGGCTTGCGCGGTCGCCGGTCCGACTGCTGCGATTTTGACCGGGCCGAGGCTGCGGATATCGTGACTCTCAAGCCAGAGGCGCAAAAAATGTTCGACTCCGTTTGCGCTTGTAAAAACCAGCCAGTCGAATTTTCCCGGCAGGCCATCGGGAATCCGCGCGCCGGGCATTTCCCGAATTTCAATCAAGGGCAACTCCGCCACCTCCGCGCCTTGGGCCTGCAATAATCCGCGCAGCCGGCTGTTTTGTTCCCGGGTCCGGGTCACGACGCAGCGTTTGCCCGCCAGGGGGCCCGGGCGGAACCATTGCAGTTTGTCGCCCATCGCCGCCACGGCGCCGACGACGATAATCGCGGGCGCGCCGAGTTTCTGCTTCGCTACCGCTTCCGGGAGGGTTTCCAGAGTAGCCACGATGCTGCGTTGCTTTGCCGTGGCGCCCCATTGGACGAAGGCCGCCGGGGTTTTCGGATCTTTCCCGAATCCGATCAGATTTTTTGAAATGTTAGGCAGGTTGCGTACCCCCATGTAAATCACGAGCGTGCCGTCGATTTGCGCGAGCAGTTTCCAGTCCGCCTCGCCGGATTCCTTGGGGCATTCGTGACCCGTGACAAAAACAACCAGGCCTGAATAATCGCGGTGGGTGAGGGGAATGCCGGCATAGGCGGGCGCCGCGATGCCCGAAGTGATGCCGGGAACCACTTCAAACCTGAGCCCTGCCTCGGTCAGGGCTTCCGCTTCCTCGCCGCCGCGGCCGAACGTGAAGGGGTCGCCGCCCTTTAAGCGCAGGACGGTTTTGCCCGCCCGGACCTGTTCGAGGATCAGCCGGTTGATGTCGGGCTGTTTCATCTCGTGGCGGCCCGCGCGTTTGCCGGCATAGATTTTTTGGGCGCAGGACGGCGCCAGGGAGAGCACGCTCCCGCTGATCAGGTTGTCATAGATGATGGTGTCGGCGGATTGCAGTATTTCCAGGGCCCGCAGTGTCATCAAGGCGGGGTCTCCGGGTCCGGCGCCGGTGAGATAGCAGATGCCGCCGCTGTTCATGATAAAATCTGATCGGCCAGCCGTTTTCCGAGGTCTGCGGCCATCAGGGCGCTGCCGCTGGTTGTTTTTCGGATGCCGGGGCTTCCCTCGGCCTTGTAAAAGACAGCGCTCAGGTGCAGGCAAACCCCGTCGTAAATCCGCGCCAGGGCGCCGACGGGAGCGTGGCAGCCGGCCCCGAGTTTTTCCAAAAAAGCCCGTTCCGCCAGGACGCGGACCATGCTTGGGCGGTGGGAAATCCGCTCGATAAGGCGGCGGGTTTCGGAATCCGAATTGCGCGCCTGTAAAGCGATAGCGCCTTGACAGGGCGCCGGCAATATGAAGGAAGTGTCGAGCGGGGACACCAGGAGGCCCTTGACATCGGGCCGCAGCCGTTCCAGTCCGGCATGGGCCAGCAGAATGCCGTCCCAATCATGATTTTCCCGCAGCTTGCGGATCCGCGTGTCGATGTTCCCGCGCACGGGCACGAAGCGGGCCTTGGGGTGGCGTTCCTGCCACTGGTAACGTCGCCGCAGGCTGCCGGTGGCCAGCAGGGGTTCCGGTTTTTTGAGCAGGACATCCAGCGGCTCGCGCGAGATCACGACATCATGCACGGGCGCCCGGGTGAGAACTCCGGACAAACCGAGGCCGTCCGGCATTTCCACTCCCAAATCCTTCGCGCTATGCACCGCCAGATCGACCCGGTTTTCCAAAAGGGCTTCTTCGATTTCCTTGGTAAAGATGGCCTTGGTTGATTCCGCGGGTTTGTCGTCCGACACCTGCATGCGGTCCCCGGAGGTGGTGATCACCACCGTCTCAACGCGCAAGTCCGGCCAGGCTTCCGTTAGCAATCTGCTAGTCATCGCCGCCTGTGTCAGCGCCAATGCGCTTCCTCTTGTCCCAATTCTTATTGTTTTGTTCAATGGGTGGTCTTGTTGTTATTTCGATTCCATCCTATCGGGGATCGATTTTCTTTCCAAGCAGGGTGCCGACCAATTCTTGCAGAGGACGATAATCCTTCAAGTCTTCCCATCGGCCCGCTTCCGCGCCGTTCAAATCAAAAACAAGGACCCGCATCGTTTTGGTTGGTTTTTCCCAGCCCAGTTGGTGGCAGATATCCCCTTTGAAATCCGCAACCGCGCTCACATCGAGCCTTGAGTCGCGGCGGCTTCCATTTTTCAAATAAAACGGATGGATGCGCTCCGCCTCCCGGTCCAGGTCCCGAATCATTCGCCGCTGGGCGTAGCCGGGCGCCCAGTTGGCAAGCGAGCTCCGAAGATCCACCAGCACCACGGACCTGAAATTCTCCAGGCCCTGGAAGGAATCGACACTTTTGCCAGCCGCGCGTGTCTGGTCCTGGACGGACTGGTTGCTGTACAAAATGACCGTGACCTGATTTTTTGCGTTCAAGACCCGGACTCTGCCGTCCACATCCGTCGCCTGGATGGGTGTCCCGGCCCGGAGCATGCCGTGCATGGACAGAAGGCAGAATCCTATTATTAAAAATCGTTTCAACCCAGCACCTCCATAATAAATCCCCGCAGATATTCGCTTTCAGGCACATTTAATAAAACCGGATGATCGTCCGGTTGTCGGCATAATTCCAGCATCCGCACGGTGCGGCCGGCGTCGGCTGCCGCCTCGGCCAGCATTTGAAAATAGTGGTCGTGCGAGACATGGTGGGAACAGGAATAGGAGGCCAGGATGCCTCCCGGTGACAAGCGCTGGAAGGCGCGCAAATTCAGTTCCTTGTAACCCCGCATCGCTTCCGGCAATTTTTCGCGGCTTTTTGCAAACGCGGGCGGGTCCAGAATGATCACGTCCCATGTTTTTTTTCGTTCGCGCTTGAAATAATCGAAGACATTTTCCGCCAGGAATTTCGCATTCAAATTGTTATGGGCCGCGTTCTTTTCCGCCAGTGCGACGGCGTCGGAGGAAGCGTCGATCCCCAGCGCCTCCGAAGCGCCGGCTTTGGCGGCGTGGAGCGCAAAGCCGCCCTGGTTGCAGAAGGCATCCAGCACGCGTTTCCCGGCGCAATACCCGGCCACTTTGGAATATTCCTTGCGCTGGTCGAGGTAGAAGCCCGTCTTTTGGCCGCCTGCCAGGTCCAGCCAGAACTCAATCTCGCCGATCCGCGTCCAGCCGGCTTCCACCGGGCCGCCTGAAAGCATCCTCACTTCCAGTCCGAGGCCTTCCTTGCTGCGGACCGGAGCGTCATTTTTCAAGAGGATGGTTCCGGCGCCTGTCGCCTTGCGCAGAATTTCGCCGATTTGATCCGTCATCCGGTCCACTGCCAGTGTGAGGGCCTGTACCACCAGCACATTGTTATATTTGTCCACCACCAGGCCCGGAATGAAATCGGACTCGGACCAGACCAGGCGCTGGACGGGTTCCGCGTTGCGGCGTTGAATGGCGGCCTGGATGGCCTGGGAAAGGCAGGCCCGGTCGAAATCGGTTTTTCCCGAAGAGAATTTTCTCCAGAGAATCTGTGAGGTTTGATTGTAGATTCCTGAGCCCAACAAGCGCCCGCGGGCGTCACGGCACTCGACCGCCCGCCCGTTCCAATCCGGCCCGAGCAATTCCTGTATCTCATTGGCATAGACCCAGGGATGACCCCGCAGCACCCTTGGGCGGTCGCCCGGTTTTAATTTCAAGGAAGGCATTGAACTACGGATAGATTACCCGGCCCAACCCGTCGATGGAAAATCAAAGGGATTGTTCAGATGAATCGGTTGAGACGACTCGTCATCGCGAGGAGTCTTCGACGTGGCGATCCATGCCTTTCTCACCGGCCTATGCAGCTTCTGGATTGCCGCGTCGTCCCTGCGGGACTTCTCGCAATGACGCGGTTCACAGGCGATGCCTATCGGAGTTGCGTGTTGTAAAAAGCCCAAAGCGGTGTCGCGCCTCCAGCTTGCCACCGCACTCCATATGCCGCGGTGCAATGAGAGATCTGGCTCGATTCCGACGGCGGGGTCCGTTAATTTTCGTCCATGTGGAATCTATCTGTCGCGTGGTGGGAACTCATCGTTCGTGCGGTCATTATCTATGCCTTCCTGATTGTCTTGCTGCGCCTCAGCGGCAAGCGCCAGATCGGTCAGTTGGCCCCGTTTGACCTGGTGCTGCTGCTGGTTCTGAGCAATGCCGTGCAAAATGCCATGAACGGCGGCGATAACTCGGTCCTCGGAGGGATTATTTCCGCCGGGACGCTGATTGCCCTGAATTATGGGGTCGGACGCATGACATTCAAAAACAAAAAACTGGAAGAACTCATTGAGGGCCGCCCCGATGTATTGATTCACAACGGCGTATTGTTCAAGGAAGTGCTTGAAAAGGAGCAATTGACCCACCACGAACTGAACGCGGCTCTGCGCTCGGCAGGCTGTGCGGGTATCGAGGATGTCCATTTTGCATTCCTTGAAAACAACGGCCATATCACCGTCCAGCCCCGTCGGAAGTGAGGTGGCTTTGCTTATCCCCTTGATCAGGGGAAAGCGTTCTTCCTGTAAAGTGCGTTTTGCTTTCCTTCGGGGCGCATTCAAATCAGGGAAAAGGGGGCAAAAGGCCGGAAGGAATAAGTTATTAACACATTTTTTGCCTCGACAGGCAGTTTTGGGTTGATAATTTCTTAGATTGGAGGGTTTCCATCACAGCACAGCTTGGGAACCATTGTTATGTCGGCTGAAGGAAAAGGGATCTTTCTATTACGGAACGGCTTACAGACCGGGCCATTTGCCGAGTCTGAAATCCGCAGGTACTGGGGTTATGGGTCGGTTACTTCCGAGGATTTGATCTGGGTGCAGGGCATGGCGGATTACATCACGGTGGGCGAATACTTTGCATTCCACAACCAGCGGCTGGCTACCCAGGCGCCGACGAAGCTGGTGATCCACGCCAACAGCCCGGATTGGCAGCCTGACGACGAGCTTCCCGAGGGATCGGGTTGGCAGATGCCGCCCTGGATTTTTCAACTGGTTTGCTGGATTTTATTATTGTTGGCGACAGCGATTTGGCTTTCATTTCCCACGGCGGGCTGGGTGGCGGTCGGTGTTTACGCCCTTTCCCTGATTTTGGCAATCACCCGTCTTTTTATCCAGCGTTCCGCGGGTGGTTGGATTGCGTTGACGGCGCATGTGGCTGTTGCGGTGTTTTTGTGGTTTTATGTGCTGCCCGGGCGCGGGGCGGAAAAATCGGACGTGCGCACTCCGGTTTCAAGCAGCCACTGGAGCGATTCCGCGAACGGCGGATCGAAGTCCTAGCCTGCATATTTCATACTCATTTCAATGGTCAACCCGTTAGCGCCGGGACGTAACAGCGGAAAGACACGCGCCGGGTCTATGCAGGCTATGTAACCCGGATGTCGCCGCACCCTCGGTTCCTGCCACACTTTGGAGCAGGACACTTTGCTGAGGTTTTCAGAAGCGTGTGAATCATCCGGGCTAGCCTGCATATTTCATACTCATTTCAATGGTCAACCTGTTAGCGCCGGGACGTAACAGCGGAAAGATACGTACTGGGCATATGCAGGTTATTGCAAAACCGCCTCCAAATAAGGCAGTTCCAATTCAAAAATCAAAACAAAATACCCATTCAGGCGGTTTTGCTTGTAACCCGGATGTTCCTGCACCCCAGTTCCTGCCACACTTTGGAGCAGGACACTTTGCTGAGGTTTTCAGAAGCGTGTGAAACATCCGGGCTAGCATCCCGTTTGCCCGCGAAAAACGCGGAAAAATCAACGACGGATAACACGGATGGATACGGATGAGCCGCTTGCTCTTGCTCAAACTCCATCTCCAACTTTCCGAAAGCAGCACGTTTTATACAGGAAGATCGCGAAGATCACAAAGTGAAGGCATTTTTAACCGCAGATCACGCAGATTTCCGAGCTTAAAACTTTAAACTTAAGACCTAAAACTCTGCGCCGCATAAAGTCATTGCGGCCCGGCCTGTTCAATCCTGTGAAGCCGGGGGCCGACTGTTTTTTCGGCGAACTTCATCGATTTGAACAGCAGCCAGTAAAATCCAACGACGGCAACGAGCGTGACGCCTGCGGTGGCCCAATGATGCGAGCGCATCCGATCCGACTTCGGGGCAAATGCAATCACGCCAAAGAGGCTGAGAACCACTATCGCGGCGTCAAAACTTGCCCGCTGCCAATAGCTTCCACCGAGATGCAGCCACATGCCAAATTCATCAAAGGTCAACGCCATGCCGACTCCATAGACGAAGCCGCAAAGGTTGCGTTCCCTATCGGTCAAATTCCCGGCGAAAAGCAAAAGTGCGCCTATGGCTGAAAGCAGAAAGATACCGTAGTTCAGGTGGTGGACGTGGGTGCCGCCCAGATGCAGGAACAGATCAGGCGCCTTCCTGGCCATGATCAGAATGACCAACATGCGGGAAGCGATAAAAGTCAGGAGGAATGACGTGAACACGATCCGGGCAATCCTCCTTTTGGGAGAGGCCGGTGCTGAGGGGGAGGGGATGCTCATCCAGGTGATTCTAGGAGAGTGAGCACGGCTGGCAATGACAGTATGAAGCCCCCAAGAGGCGTACCAACCCTGTTCCTGTTTCAAAAGGGAGCTTCAGCGGCTGAATTCCCGCACAGCTTCAAACATGGCCACGATGTTTTGTGGCGGGACATCGGGCAGGATGTTGTGGACCGTGTTGAATACAAAACCGCCGCCGGGCATGAAGATTTCCATCTGGCGTTTGACGTGATCCTTGACTTCAGCGGGCGTGCCGTTCGGCAGTACATTCCGGGTGTCGCAGCCGCCACCCCAAAAGCAGATGTCCTTTCCGAAATCGGCCTTCAGTCCCCTGGGCTCCATTCCCATGCATATCGTTTGTACCGGGTTGATCACATCAAAACCCGCTTCGATCAGGTCGGGCATGACGGCGCGGATCGAACCGCACGAGTGCAGAAATGTTTTCATCCCGGAATGTTTATGAACATAATCACACAGCATTTTGTGCCGGGGCTTGAACAACTTGCGGTAGGTGACGGGTGACATGAAAGGGCCTTCATTCGTGCCCAGATCATCGCCAAACCTGATAACATCCGCCACATCGCCAACCGCATGGCACGCTTTCTCCAAAACCGCCATGTGGCGCTCCATGAGCGCGTCAAGCAACGCTTCCACCTTTTCCGGTTCCGCGACCAGATCCATGAGAAAGTTGTCCATGCGGCGCAAAAATGTCCCCCACTCGAAGAGATTGCAGCCGATGACAAGCATGAGCGCCCGGTCGCTGGTTCGACGGAGTTCAAGCGCATTGGCCCTCAGGGTATCCCAAAATCCGGGGTCGTTTGCATGATCCCATGGACTGTGAGCGAGCGCAGCCCAGAGAATTCTGCTCATTTCCGCGGGCAAATCGCGAAAATCCTCCGGGTAATCGTCGAGATAGGGAAAATAGGTCTGGTCAAAGAAGGTGCCGCGAGCAGGCATGCAGGCGATCTCGAGGCCGTCCTTCATCCGCACAATGAGTGAACCGTCCGCCTGCCGCTCAGGATGAAACCATCCGGGATACTGGGCCGTCTGGCCATCGGCGAGAGTTGTTGGCAGCCATGCGGCATCTTCCGTGTTGAAAGCGCGGCCGATGTCAACCACGTCCACGCCAAAGCGGTCGAGGATGAAATCCTCCGGTTGGGCGAGTTGCTGGACGACATCATAGACGCGCGTGTGCCCTTGTGTTAGGCCGAGATGGTTCTTGAGGTTGCCATAGGCGATGGCCGAGATGCCGGAACTCGGCGTTGCCCCCAGATCGACCGGCACGCGGTCGGGCTCCCGGTGCCCAATCGCCGCCATAATCCGTTCTTGTGAAGTCATCAAATCTTCTGTTGTTCTTGCAATTTGGAACCGACCCCATTGGGCAATCCGTCGCGAAAGGTGCCGAACACTTGATCGAGCGGCAGGGTGGCCTCGCCATAATTACATTCAAAGTAGCGATGATGCAGGTAATGAAAGTAGGATCCGGTGGGCAGCTTGCCTTCCAGAAGGGGCCCCTCGAACCCGTGATGTCCGGCGGCAGGCGTGAGCGCCGTGTGTTGGGAATTGAAGAGCAGATGGATGGGGTGCGACGGAATCACGAGGTGAATCAGCACGACGCTGAAATACAAAATATGCTCGATCGGATGCATGGCCAAACCGGACCAGGGCCCCGGGTTGACATTTTTGTGATGGAGATAATGCACCATCTTGTACAGCGGCTTCCAGTGGATTGCGCGGTGAATCCAATAAAAATGGAACTCGCGCCAAAATGGAATGGCACACAACCATACGGCGAAGTAAGCGGGATGTGCCGACCAGTTTATGTACGGGATCCATTTGTTGGCCCATGCCCACATGAAAAACACCTCGTAGGCCGTCCACACGGTGCAACCGCTGACACAACTCCAAAAGATGTTGTCATAGACCTGATTGCGAAAAAGGAACGAGGGGTTGCCCACGCCGGGCCAGCGGGGGTCATACTTGCGCTTTGTGCCCTGCACTTTCAGGATATAGAGCAACAAGTGCCAGCCGCCCGCGGTCAGCCACAACAGCCCGAGATTGCGCACGTACATCAATCCGATCCAATCCGGCCTTAAATGGACACAGCGCGACAGCGGGGGCTGCAGAAAAAACCAGGTGCACAATGTGATGAGAAGATAAACGGAATTCCACGGCCACAGGAAACCGGGATAAGAGAGCAGCCATTTGAGGGCATCGCGCGGGCGTGGAGGCCAGGTGAAGATCGGTGCGAATTTAACCGGGTAAGGCGGACGCCATTCACCCTTGGTATTGCGAAATCCGGATTGGTTTGCTTCGGCCTGGAAATTGTCACCCGCCATGTCTCGGTCCTTTCGTTATGACGCCATTTTCTAAGCTCATATAGGGCAGGCTACGATGCGGGGATGCGCCTGAAAATGGACAATCCGCCCAAAAAGATGGACTTTTGTTTCACACACAGGCTGCTAAAAAATCCGATGTGAAGAAGACCCGGCGGGCCAAGGAACTTGTTTTGTCCCAGTTGCTGAAGGAACTGAAGAAGTCGAAGCAACGCCTGGAAGACGTACCGGCCGCTGTTTTACGGGAGGCGCAAAAGCGCGGGTTTCCCGACATGCGTGCGGCTTTCCTGCCGCCGCCGGGCATCCGCAGGTCCTTGCGGCAACCCCTCCTGCGCGATCTTCTCGTAACGCGCATCGGCTATTGCAGCCGGGCGGCGGGCCATTATATCCCACGGCCCGAAGGCAGCATGGATCACATCCTGCACTATTGCGTCGGGGGCAGGGGTTGGCTGAGCCTCTCGGGGCGGCGCTGGGATGTTGCCGCGGGCACGGCGTTCCTCCTCCCGCGTGGAGTGCCGCACATCTACGGTGCGGATACTAACGACCCGTGGTCCATCTACTGGATTCACTTTACCGGCCGGCAGGCGGACGAATTTTTTGAGATCCTGCAGGTCTCCGCCGAACGGCCCTTGTTGAATCTGCCCTGCACCGAGGAGATATTGTCCGCATTGCGGCTGGTCGAAACTCACATGGCCGGTGGACATGAGCGATTCAACCTCATTGCGGCCAGCACGGCGCTGGCTGGTTTTTTGGGGTTGATCCATCTGCGACAGTCTGTCATGAAGCAGCGGGAGCGAACGACGGAGGAAAACATCCAGGAAACCATCGACTTCATGCGCGCGAACCTCGCCCGGCCGATTTCATTGCGTGAACTGGCGCAACTGGCGCATATGTCGGTAAGCCGTTATGAGACGGCCTTTACCCGGAGCACGGGTTGCTCATCCATTCATTATTTCAACCGGATGAAAATCGAGAAAGCCTGCCGTCTGCTGAGCGAGACCCAACTGCCTGCCAAAACGATCTGCGCTGAAATCGGCTATGAGGATCCGTATTATTTTTCGAGGCTGTTCAAGAAAATGGTCGGTGTTTCCCCGGCGTATTATCGAAATCCGGCCCGATCCCGATTGTCTGTGAAGTAGTCGGAACATGGGTGCGAGCGGGAGACGCGGAAGAAAGGAGAAGCCAGGAGTCAGAAGTCAGAATCCGGCTTAAAACATTTTAGCAGGAAGATCGCAAAAGCCGTGGAGGAATGATGATTGCTGATCTATGATTGCTGAAGGCTGAGAGCTGACAGCCGAAAGCCGCTCTGATCTGAGTTCGTGTTTGATTTGCTTGCCAGAAACTTTGGAAATGGCCTACTATCGCACCCCTGTGAGGACGGCAACGGTGGACCTGTTGGGTTACCTTTTGGCGGTTGCGTCGAATCACAGATTTGGGATTTTAATGCGCAAGCCCATTGAAATCAAGCACTTGGCCGAAGTAGCTCAGCGGTAGAGCAACGGTTTCGTAAACCGTGGGTCACGGGTTCGATCCCCGTCTTCGGCTCTCTCCTGGCGGATTCCGCGCTGTGACGCACTTGAGTCATGGGGGAACATTGAAATTGAGAATCGCCCTCCAGTATGCGTCAATAGCAGCCATTGATTCCAATTTTCAACAAGGTGACCGGCTTTTCATTTAAACGAGTCTCGAAGGGTGTGTGGTTGATATTGCTTCCACTCTTGTTGTTATTATTTTGGTATTTTCCAATCGTCAATGTTCCCGTAAGAATCGCCACATTGGTCACAGCAGCGCTTGTTGTGGGCGAATCCATTTTTCTTGCCTGGCGGTTTAGATTGTTTCGGTGGCTTTTGGTTGTCTGTTACATTCTGTTCGCGGCGTTTATTCTTTTGCCGTCGCGACCCATTCAAAATCGTCCTGATTTGCGAGCCGCGTACTGCAACGAATTGGAATCCTATCTGGGTAGTCCGTATTTCTGGGGTGGCGAAGGGCGTTTTGGCATTGATTGCTCCGGGTTGGTGCGTCGCGGAATGGAAGACGCGCTGGTTTCCAGCGGCTTCCATTGTCTGGATTCGAGTCTGCTGCGCCAAGGGATTTTATTATGGTGGCAAGACACAAATGCAAAGGGAATTGGCGAAGGATACTCAGGGAAGACCCATCTTATTACAACATGCCGAAGCCTGAACGAACTTGATTACTCGTTGCTGTTGCCCGGCGATTTGGCGGTTACAGCGTCAGATACGCATGTCATGGCCTATCTGGGTAAAAAGACCTGGATTGCTGCAGATCCAAGCGAGATGCGGGTCACTAAATTCAGTATTCCAGAAAAGAATCTGTATTTTAATTCTCCAGCGCGAATCGTGCGGTGGAGCATGTTGGAATAATAACAACGCTCGTATGCGGCGTGGTATTTCGCAGTAAACCGAGAATTTCATTTACCCTCTGTTTGCTCCTGTTAAAAAGTTTCCCGCCTTCGTCCGGCGAGACGGACGTTTTGCATTTGTATTAACGACATGTCGCGCGCGGGGAAAGCGTCGTCGTGCCGCCGCAGTCCAAAAATCTGGGGTTATCTGCGGTTAAAAAAGGTATTTCTAGCGTCTTTGCGTTAAAAGGCCTTCACTTTGTGATCTTTGCGATCTTCCTGTATAAAACGTGCGGCTTTCGGAGAGTTGGAGATGGAGTTTGAGCAAGACTAAGCGGCTCAAACACGTTGCAGGCGATTTGTGTAAAAGCATCTATTTTACGCTGTTTCCAAGCAGGTTAGGGGGTTTAGCTCAAATTCATTGAATCAGGCGCCCGGTATTTTCGTGTAATAAGTGAGGCCAATTTAAAACAGTGCCTCGGATTGTGAGGATAAAATGAAGCAGCCCGAACACGAAGAAGACCCTCTCGACGTCCAATTGTTGGTTGTTATTACAGAAAATGGGATCACGACCCTTCCCGAATTAATCGAAGCCATCACCCCGGGGATGCAGCCGAAAATCGCGCAGTTGATCCACGACTTGTGCGAGAGTTCCTGCGGCAATTTCAAATCCCCGGGGTATCCCGGCTGGTTTCATACGCTCAACCGCAACGTGCTCAGCCTCTTTATTTCCAAAAACCTTGATGGAAACAAAATTGAACATTTTCAGATTGGCTATGTGCTCGGGTTGATGGCGGCCCTATACCCAGGTTTGAGGACGGACGACCTGCTCGGCGCAAACAAAAAAATGGCGCCGGGTTTGTTAAAACCGTTTGATATCTTCAAGCAAATAACCGGAGTGCTGGACAATCATTATCGGCTGTCGGATTCCGTGGAAAAATCCGGAAAGTATTTTGAAGGCCGCGGGGCCGGGCTAAAAGCGGGCCTGCGATTTGAAAGGCCGCTTCACGACGGGCCCGCAACCTTTGCGCTGCAGGTTATGATCCTGATTTTATGGAGGAGGATCTCCAAAATGTCGTCCATTTCGGAGCTGTACGAATTTCTTGCCGGCGCCCTGCCGCAAAATCTCGCGGGGTGTGAGGTTGGAAGGCTTGCGAAATTTTCCCGCCGCAATGGGATCAAGCCGAGGCAAAGAGCGCCGCAAAACAGAAATTTGGGAGATCGTTTGTGGGCATGCCGGTCATTGGAACAGCCGTTCAAGTCCGAGTGAATTTTACGCGCTATGTTTGGGATTAGGGCGCCCTTACAGGGCTTGATGAGATTTATTATGTCGTGGTTCCCAGGGTGGTTACCCTGGGCTGGTGTTGGGTTGCCCCGTTGGGGCTTTTAGTGCGGGAAGGTTAAACGGATTGCAACGGCAATACCGCTGGTGTTGGATTGCCCCGTTGGGGCGGGCGAGTGTCGTCGTATTATTACATTTCTGAAGCGGCCAATGTCATGTTCTTGCTTTAAACCAAGACCATGAAGCTGGCTTATTGATATGAGCATACCGTTTTCAGCCCCAACGGGGCATCCTAATTTCAGCCCAGGGCAACGCCCTGGGAAAAGCAGGCACACAAAAATAGCCAAGCCCTGAAAGGGCGCTCCAATCCATGTCACAATCCCTCGCGCGATTGCATGTTCATCTCATCTTTAGCACCAAAAACCGTGAACCTGTACTGCATGACACCGTCCGCAATTCTCTGCACCGTTATATGGCAACGATTCTGCAAAATTTTGATTGCCCGCCCGTTCTCATTAATTCAGTTGAGGATCATGTTCACGTTCTCTTTGAGCTTGGCCGTGCGGTTGCGGTCAGTGATGCGGTTAAAGAAGTCAAAAGGGCTTCCTCGAAATGGATTAAAACCCAGGGCGGAGAGTTTGCAGAGTTTGCGTGGCAGGCTGGATATGGGGCGTTTGGAGTTTCAGAATCAAATGTCGTGCCCGTGCGTGAGTACATTGCCCGCCAACGGGAACACCACCATAAAAAAACATTTCAGGAAGAATATCGGGATTTTCTTAAACGGTATCGTGTGGTTTTTGACGAAAGGTATGTTTGGGATTAGGGCGCCCTTACAGGGCTTGATGAGATTTATTATGTCGTGGTTCCCAGGGTGTTTACCCTGGGCTGGTGTTGGGTTGCCCCGTTGGGGCTTTTAGTGCGGGAAGGTTAAACGGATTGCAACGGCAATACCGCTGGTGTTGGGTTGCCCCGTTGGGGCTTGGAGAGCGGGAAGGTTAAACGGATTGCAACGGCAATACCGCTGGTGTTGGGTTGCCCCGTTGGGGCTTTTAGTGCGGGAAGGTTAAACGGATTGCAACGGCAATACCGCTGGTGTTGGGTTGCCCCGTTGGGGCTTGGAGAGCGGGAAGGTTAAACGGATTGCAACGGCAATACCGCTGGTGTTGGGTTGCCCCTTTGGGGCTTTGGGAGCATGACTGGCAAAACCCAAATACAAGGCTGTTAGGCCGCACTTTTGGGGCCGGGGTTAGCCGCGCCCAGCCTGCGTGAACAGGTTCCCGTGGTTTGAAGTTCCTCGCAGTTGCCCTCGATCCGGAGGCGGACCGCGCCGGGCCGGAAGCCGAGCCCCTTGGCCAGCACGCTTTCCCGCACGTCCAGGCAATAGTCCTCGAACTCGACGATCTTGTCGCAATCCAGGCAGATGATGTGGTTGTGGTTTGGATGCGTGGCGTAGTTGGGATCGTAGTAGGTCTGGCCTTTCCCAAGATCCAATTCCCGCAGAAGCCCGCTTTTGACCAGCACCGGAAGGGTGCGGTAGATCGTGGCGCGGGAAACGGAGGAGTCGATGCCCCGGGCGCGGCTCAGCAATTCCTCCGCCGTGTAGTGTTCGGAAGTGTTGAATGCGGCCTCAATGATGGCCTTGCGCTGGGAAGTCAGGCGCAGGCCGTTGCTTTCCATGAAGCCGATAATTTTTTCTTTAATCTCGGGTCCGGGCTCGGTCATGGGATGAACTTAGCATGACCTTGGCGGCTGTGACAAAAGATTTCCGCAGAGGTCAATTCGCAGGGAACTGGCCGTTGGTTTCGCCCGTTGTATCCTTCAAGGTTTTCAGGAATCGTTTCATGGCGGGCGAGAGAACGCGTCCGCTCTTGTAGATGATGCCCAGCGGGCGATGGTAGGGTTTGCCTTTGAATTCAATACAGGAGAGGCTCTTGCCCTTGACTTCCTGCTCGATTGTTGCGCGCGGCACAATTGAAATCCCGGCGTCAATTTCAACGGCGCGTTTGACGGTTTCAATGTTGTCAAATTCCATCACCGGTTTGGGTTCGTATCCGGCTTCGCGGAACATTTTATCAACCGCGCGGCGGGTCGGGATGTCGGGCTCAAAACCGATCAATTTGTAGGGGGCCAGTTCGGTGATCTCGATTTCGCTCTTGCTGCTCAGGGGATGAGTCGGAGCGCAAATGACAACCAGGCGGTCCTTTTTGAACGACTCGGTTTTCAGGTTTTTCTTTTGCGCGGGGAACGCAACCATGCCGAGGTCGCAGGTGCCGGTTTGCACATCTTCGTACACCTGGTTCGAGCGGCGGTATTCGACATGCACGTTGACATTCGGGAATTCCTTGAGGAAGGATTTGAGATACGGGGGCAGCTCGTGCAGTCCAATGCTGTAAACCGTGGCGATGCGGATATTGCCGGAGACAATATTGCGCATTTCGTTGAACTGGTGCTGGAGGGAATCGAATTGGGTGATGATTTCCTTGCTGGCTTGGTAGAGCAAATCGCCTTCCCGGGTGAGGGCAAAGCGTTTGCTGCTGCGTTCGATGAGCGGAATCCGAAAGCGCTCTTCCATCGCTCGAATCTGCTGGCTGACAGCGGACTGGGTGATATTATTGAGTTGCGCGGCTTTGCTGAAACTTTGAGATTCAACCAAGTCACGGAAAACGCGGAAAGATTCTACCTGCATGGATGTAAAATAAGCCGCTCTAATCATTAGTCAAGCTTTTAGGCGAAATAATCTTAACAATACGAATAATAGTGGGAGGAGTCATTAATTTGAAAGAGAGGTTGGAGGTCCTAAAGGGCGAGATTTTAGCTTGTTGTCAGAAGGCTGGCCGGAAATCCACAGAGGTTCGACTGGTACCCGCCTCCAAAGGGGTGGAGAGCGATGACTTAAGGAAAGCTTATGATTTGGGTTTGAAAGTGTTCGGTGAAAACCGGGTGCAGGAGGCGCGTGTGAAACAGCCCCTTTTGCCGCCGGACATCGAATGGCATTTTATCGGGGGGTTGCAGCGGAACAAGGCGAAGGAGGCGGTGCGGCTTTTTGCCCTGATCCACTCGGTGGATTCGGTGGAGCTGGCCCGGGAGCTGGACCGGAGGGCGGGGGAATCGGGGAAAGTGCAGCGGATTTTGATTGAAGTGAACATGGGAGGGGAAGCCTCAAAGCATGGCGTGGAACCCGGGATGGCAGGGCCTTTGGCGGAGGCCGCATGGGCTTGCAAGAATCTGGAACTAAGCGGCTTTATGACCGTGGCGCCCTACGAGGCGGACCTGGAGAAAGTGCGCCCGTATTTTGCCGGGTTGCGCATGCTGCGCGATGAAATGGAGGCGTTTTCCGGCAAAAAACTGCCAGAGCTGTCGATGGGCATGAGCCATGATTACAAAGCCGCGATCGAGGAGGGGGCGACAATCGTGCGCGTGGGCACGGCGTTGTTTGGCGCGCGGGTTGCGGCCGCGCCGTGAAGCGGGAGGGCGGATTTGCCGGGGTTGAGGAGTTGAGGCATGAAAAAAGGCGCCAAATTGGACGGGGATTTTTATCTGCGCGGCGACGTCGTCCGAATTGCCAAGGAATTGTTAGGCAAATCGCTCGTGACGCAGTTTCAAGGGAAGCGGACGTCGGGGATGATTGTTGAGACGGAAGCCTACTGCGGGACCGACGACCGGGCCTGCCATGCGAACAACGGCCGGCGGACGGCGCGCAACGACGTGATGTACGGCCCCGGCGGTCATGCGTATGTGTACCTGTGTTACGGGCTGCACCATTTGTTTAATGTGGTGACCAATCGCGAGGGGCGGGCCGATGCCGTGCTCATCCGGGCTTTGGTACCGCTGGAGAGGATTGATGTGATGCTGCGCCGCCGCAAGATGAAGGAATTGCAACCCCGTCTGGCTTCAGGGCCGGGGGCTCTGACTGAAGCGTTGGGCATACGCGTGAAGCACAACCGGACCGATCTGAGCGGCGCCAGCATTTGGATTGAGGATTGCGGGATTGAATTCGGGAAGAACGAGATTTGGGCCGGACCGCGTGTCGGTGTGTCGTATGCCGGCGAGCATTCCCTCCGGCCCTGGCGTTTTTGCGTGAAGACAAAGGATGGTGTCATAAAATGAAAACCTGAGCGCTGCGGGACTGGGCGATCAAACTCGCGCAGCCCTCAAACTTGATTGCCTTTAAGTCAAAGTTGGAGGCGTAATGAGTCTGATAAGTACACTAACCGCGCCAGGAGAGGGTAAAATTAGGTCATAAAAGATACTTTACATATCTTTTTTAAGTCTTTAATATATCCAGATTATGAATCGATTGTCATCAGAACTTCTCGATCAAGCCTTGCGCCTCACCGCAACAAGGCTCGATCAGCTTGCGGCTCCGCAGGAAGTGCTGGTCGTTTGTGGCGGTTCCGCTTTGCTCGCCCTGGGTCTCGTGGGCCGCACAACGAAGGATGTAGATGTGCTCGCCGGAGTGGATGCCACGGCAGGACTTGTTGATCCGCGACCTCTATCGCCTACGTTGCGTGCCGTCGTTGATGAGGTTGGTTCCCAGCTTGATTTGACACCCGGCTGGCTGAATGCCGGGCCAGCCGACCAAGTGCTTATGGGCTTGCCGGAGGGTTTCCTCTCCCGACTGATCCGTCGTGACTACGGAGCGAAACTCATCATCTACTACCCCGATCGTTTTGATCTCATCCATCTCAAGCTTTTCGCAGTGATTGATCAGGGGCCGGGTCGGCATGTTTCCGACCTCCTTAAGCTCACACCTTCTGACAACGAACTGCTCGCCGCCGCCCGATGGGTGCTCACTCAGGACAGCGGAGAAACCTTTCCGTTGCTCGTCAAAGATGCCCTCAACCAACTTGGATTCTCCCATGTTGCCAGCCAACTTTAATGCGCAGCTCATCGAAAGCCTGATTGACTGGCTATGGCGGTCGTGGAACTCCCTCGGCGTCTCCGGCCACGGCGACCCAGCCCGTACTGACCGGGTGATTGATCCTGAGAGCCTGTTGTTGGCCAGCACGGTATGGGCGCGTTACGACCCCCGCTTGTTTGATGAAATGCTCGATTGGCTTTGCCTGTATGGCTCCCTCATCAACCTCCAGCGCCTTCGCAATCTCCACCGCAACGGTCTGGGAGACAGCGCCGTGCTGTCAGCGGTTGCCGCCGTGGTGCAGGAACATTCACAGCAAACTAAATGGAAAGTTCTCATCGGCAAACATGCACCATCGCAAAAACCCCTCCCGCTCTTTCTCAGCATCAATGGCAAAAATGCCACTTGGGGCAGACCCGATCCGCTCTTTGCCGCGCAGGGCTTTCATCGCGGCAGAATAGAATTGCGCCAGATGAGCCAGGCGCCCTCTCCCCAGCGCGCGCAGAATCTCTGGCTGAAGCTTCGCGGCCTCTTCGGCACCAGTACTCGTGCCGAAATTATGTTGCAACTGCTCAGCAGCGGTCCCGCCACTGCTGGTGAGATTGCCCGTCGCAGCGGCTTCACAGCGCGTTCCATTCTCGTCACCTTGCGGGAGATGGCCCAGTCCGGCCACATTTATGAGCCGCCACGTCCGGCCCGCAACCGTCCGCAACGGGGCCAAGCTCCAGCAGCTCGCACTCGCGGTCCTTCACTCGCCTATGCCTTGCGGCCTGAGGAGTGGTGCTTCCTGCGCACATGGCCAGAGCCTCCCGGTTTCCCAACGCTCAAGTTTTCCGCCCCGTTGTTGCACCTTTGCCAGCATCTGCTACAAAGTCTCGAATCCCAGAAGCCTGAAATGTTCGCCCACATGCAATCCATACTCATCAGCGAAGCCATCTCCGGATCGCTGAAAGACATCCAACGCAATGGCCTTAGCGGTGACTATGGACTGCCCCCGCATCTTCCCGGCGACAGTTTGCTTCCTACCCTTGCCGAACGGCTTCCTGCCGCTATCGCCAGTCTTTAATGCCATAGGACTGGTTGCTGGTGAAGAACAGAGCATCGTGAAAATGGGCGCCATTTTCACATGGCCTAAAAGCCATCAAACGAATCCTCCGCAACGCAAGGTTGCTCCGGGTATGTTCATCGACCCCATTTGGAATCTCGGCCTCGATGTCAATGGTGACCTTAACTTTGGCCCCGAGCTTTGGCACTTGGTGGCAC
Organism: Candidatus Methylacidiphilales bacterium; assembly: GCA_028713655.1. Classification (NCBI taxonomy): domain Bacteria; kingdom Pseudomonadati; phylum Verrucomicrobiota; class Methylacidiphilae; order Methylacidiphilales; species Methylacidiphilales bacterium. The sequence goes on from JAQTNW010000001.1 coordinate 88,695, forward strand.
TTTATGACACTGCTTGGCCCAACCGATAGGACCCCCACAGGGGGAATACAGAGATAAGTGGTTGCGGGGGCAGGATTGATCTTTCCGCTGCGCGGAACGCTCTGCCAGATGGCTTCGCAATGGCAGAAAGTCGTTTACACGACTCGCAGTGAACCGAGGTTCAAATCAATGTTAAAATTCGCTGTGCGAAGGGCAATCCCAAAGGATTTTGGGATTGCGGGGGCAGGATTTGAACCTGCTGCCTTCAGGTTATGAGCCTGATAATTTACTCTGTTACTTGACAATCTGGACAAAATCTGGATAATTCTGACATGGCAAAATCAGTCTCTCGAAACGGTGTAAAAATTTTTAAAGATGGCGATGGAAAGGGCACGGAATTCTGGCGCGTACGGCTTGGCAAGAAATTCACAGGTGTTGCCGCTATCCGTAAGAGCTTCCGCACCCAGGCTGAAGCCAACAAGTTTGTTCAGGATCAGGAAGCTCCAAAAATACTGCACGGTTCCTCCTATTTTACCCTGACGCCCAAGCAACTTGCCGATGCTCGGGAAGCCCTGGAAGTTCTCACTGACGAGACCTCATTAGTAGCGGCTGCCGCGTATTGGAAACGGCATGCCCGCCCTGCGGGAGGCATTAAAACGTTTGCTGAAATCAGAACGGAATTCTATCGCAGCCGTGAGGCCAGTGGCTGCAAGAAAACCACCCTTCGGCAGTATAAGTCTTCACTCAACATCATTTGTGAGACCTTTGGAGAAAAGAAGCTCAGTGAATTGAGGCCTGAAACTATTGAGGAATGGTTGGCAGAATCAGAATGGGAACCTAAGACCAGACGCAATTATCTCACGGATATGAATGCAGTCCTAAACTGGGCTGTCAGCCGAAAATATTGTGCAGAAAATCCTGCCGCCTCGATTCCAAAACCAAAACTTACAGACATCACTCCGGGTATACTGACTCCCGAACAGGCAAAGACACTCTTGCAGGCAGCAGCATCGTGCATGCCCGAAATGATTCCCGGCATTGCTCTTGGGCTATTTGCTGGCCTACGCCGATCAGAAATTTGCGCCCTAAATTGGGGTAATATACGTTTCCGCTACGTCATTAAAAACGCTGAGTTCCCCAACGGACAGACTCTGGAAAAACTGCCGTCCACAGGAACGCATTCCGTTGTTTCGTATGGAAGTATTGAAATTTCTGGAGTAGTGGCAAAAAATCGGCAGCGTCGAACCGTTCCGATGTGTCCCAATTTACGGACTTGGCTTATGCCTTTTAGAAAAGAAACAGGCCAAGTAGCACCAGACCTTGATGCGTATGGGGAAAAATTAAAGCATTTGGTGCGGGGAAGGCCTGCAACCCCAAATGACCCCGGAAGGCCTGCTGTGGTTGAGCCGTGGCCGCATAACGCCCTGCGGCATAGCTTTGGGAGTTATCGGTTGGCACTGACCCAGGACCAAAATCTGGTCGCATTGGAAATGGGGAATTCGCCTGCCATGATCCATTCTCATTACAAAGATTTGGTTGAGGAACCCGCCCTGAGTCAGTACTGGGCCATAGTTCCTCCTGCAGGGGCGAAAAGCTCCCGTCGTGGGCAAAAGGCAAGCCAGCCATAAGGGAAACCCGGCTTAGCCGGGGATAGCTTGCCTTTTGCCACGTTATATCCAATCACGACGATACCGTGTTGCCGCAGGCAAGCCCGGTATGGTCGTGGTTATTTTGAGGCAACCCAGACACGATGCCGAGGACGCATAGCGAAGGGCTCGCTTTGGAGCCGCAGCGTAGCGCCGGAGGCTTGGTGTCGGTTGCAGGGGTATCCATGTCCTCTCATTTCTGTGAGGTAACACGCCTCCCTTGACCTGTTCCTCGTTTTTCTCCAATCTAACGAAAAGAAGTAATTACTTTGAGGAATTCGTTCCATTCATTAGTAAGAGCCTCTTAACAGGCATATAATATGAGACTTAGATCATTTCGCGTATGTGGGTTTCGCTGCATCAAGGATTCCGGATGGATCGAAGTTAGGAATTTGGTTGCCCTTGTTGGTCGAAACGAAAGCGGGAAAACTGCCCTCCTGCAATCCTTATTGCTATTGAATAAGGACACTAAAATTCAACCGGAAGACCTTACAGATGGGTTAGAGCCGGATCAATTTGAAGAAAATGAGTTTCCAAATGTAATTGATGCCAAATTTGTTTTTTCCGACCAAGAAAAGGATGAGATCAAAAAAGCATTTCCAGAATTTCCTGCGCTAGCAGAAATTAATATCTACAGGTCACATGACGACGCAAAACCGCAATATGGACAGCTATCGCAAGAATTACCTGATGTTGTTTCTATAAACACGGAAACTGTTGCAGCAATAAAACCGCATATTGAAGCGGCTAAACAGCTTCTTGCTGCACCTACTGCAGATTTGGCTCTATCTACCTCAAAATTGCAAGGAACAGATAGCCAAAAACTGGATGCCTTAAAAAAGGGATTGAAGAGTTTGTCTGAGTTACAAACAAAACCCAATTTAAAATTACAAGAAGATGTGACCTCCGGCCTGACATGGCTACTTTCACTGGAAGGACTTATTCCTGCAACCCTGACAATCATTCAAACTCTATCTGATGGATTAAATTCTCTACATAAGAAGGAAAGGGGTGAAGAAGCGTTCTTCAATTTCATCGAAGCCAAATTTCACCCCAGTTTCGTTTACTTCTCCTCTTACAAAGCAATCCATGGGAATGTCAGGCTCTCAGATTACACCACAGATGTAGCTGATGGGACGACACTCAAATTGGATACAGGAGAATCATTAGATCGCAAAGAGACTGTCGATAACCTTTTTTACCTGGCCGATCTTGATCCCAAAAAATTGTCTGATGTAGCCCCAAGTCCTACGAAGCGAAGTAAATATTTAGGTGATTGCGCAAGAAATCTTACCAAAGAAATTCAGCGTGGATGGATTGGTGAAGGCGCAAAAATTGAATGCGACCTTGACTACAGTGATGATATTTTAACAGTCAAAATTATCAATGTTAACGACGATGGAACTAGAAGCAACCAACAGCTTTTACAAAGACGTAGTGAGGGATTTCGTTGGCAGTTTTCCTTTCAAGTCAACTTCAAAGCAGAAACAAAAAAATCTGCTTTAAAAGAAGCCATTATTCTTTTGGACGAGCCCGGTCTGCATTTGCACCCCGCCCAACAAGAAGGACTTCTCAAAATCATTCAAGAATTGGCGAATGACAACCAAATTATCTACACCACACATTCGCCGTTTATGATTTTTGATTACACAGCAGGCAGCCTGCTGTTGGTTGAGATAGACCGGGCAACCAAGTTGAGTAAAGTTACCTCCGAATTTTGGAATGGGTCAACAGACGCCTTGCTTCCTGTGTTACATTCTTTGGGCGCAAAATTCGTTAGGGGATTGACTGAAAAGAGTGATTTTGCCCAATTATTGCCGCCAGTACTAGTGGTTGAAGGAACGACAGACTACAAATATATCAAGGCCGTAAATTACCTGTTTAAATTGCAACAAGTGGATGGGACTGCGGATCGAAATGTTTTGGATCTAGATATCATTCCTGCAAACGGCTCTTCGGCAATACGTCCAACCGCGTTGTTTCACCAGAGGCTAGGTCATCGCGTGATTGCACTGTTTGATAAAGAGCCAGATGCCGAAAAGCAGGCTGAAGAGTTGAAGAAAGAAGGATTTCCAGCGGAAAATATTGTTTTTATACCGGTCGCCGACCACAAATCTGAGGCTGATATAGAAGATTTATTTCCCGAAGGAGATTATCTTAAGCATCTGAATGAGTTTTATAAAAACACGCTTCTACATGCGCGTTACCAAATTTTAGGAAAAGATGATCTAAAAAAAGTGCGTAATTCGGATGTAAAACTTATACGAACTGTCTTAGCTGTTGAGGCTGCTTGGAAAGTCAAAGGCACACCTCAATGGGGAACGTTTTCAAAAGCGGATGTCTGTGACAAAATTTGCACAGATATTTTGCAAAACAAGTCTTTAACTGAAAATCCGTTGAAGGCCTTTAATGACCTATTCGGACATATCCGCAAGGCTTTAGGACTATCTGTTTTTGAAATCACCTCACCCAAGGACAAGGCAAAATAATGCCTACGTTGAATTGGATTGGCAGAAAAAAGACTGTGTTAAATAGCCTATAAGCCCCAAGGCTGTTTATGTCTCTCATGGCCATTTCTGGATATCTGCAATTACAAATAAACCTCGCGCAACTTTGCTTCGTCTTGAAGGTCTGAGGCAAGCCCGGTGAAAGAGACTGAGCCGTTACGTAGAACGTAAACACGATTTGCGATTTTCAGGACTTCGCGAACTTTCTGCTCTACGATTAATACGGTGACGCCTTGTTCTTGGCTGATTGTTTTAATGTGCTCCAATGCTTCGGAGACCAGTGGCGGGGCTAGTCCCAGCGAAGGCTCATCCAGAAGCAACAGTCGAGGCGAAGTTACAAGTCCGCTGGCCAGGGCGAGCATTTGCTTTTCGCCTCCGGAGAGAGTCCCTGCCCGCTGGTTAAAAAGCTCGCGCAGAGACGGGAACCAAGCAAGTGCCTTCTCCATCCCTTCACTTCTCTCATTTTTGCTTGGTAACGTGTTGCCAGCTACTTCGATATTTTCTTTAACCGTCAGGTCTGTGAAGACGCGATTGCCTTGGGGAACATAGGCAATGCCTTGCAAAAGTAGTTCGCGAGGATTAGGCGACAGTATTGTTTTACCTTCAAAACTAAACTGCCCTCTCCACATTGGAATGATTCCGAAAACTGCTTTTAGCAAAGTAGATTTCCCCGCACCATTGTGACCAATCAATGTGACGATTTCCGCCGTAGCAACTTCCAACGAAATCCCGTTGAGAATTTGTTTCTTCCCATAACCGGCTACCAGGTCCTTGACGCCTAAAATGATATTGTTGCTTTCAGCTGACATAGGCTTCGATGATTTCGGGTAGCTCAAGGACTTCAGACGGCTTTCCTTGGGCGATGATCTTGCCTTCGTCCATGACAATGACATGGTCTGCCAGTTTGCGTACAAAGGCGATGTCGTGCTCAATAAAAATGATTTGCTTACCCATATCGCGAAGCTGGCTGAGTAAATTCAGGATTTTTGAAATCATCTCCGGGTGAACGCCTGCAATCGGTTCATCCAATAGAAGAATTTGTGCATCCGTTGCCAGACAACAGGTCAGAGTTAAAAGCTTTTGCTGCCCGTACGAAAGCTCGCCAGCCAATTCTTCAGCCTTGTCCTTTAGACCCACAAAATCTAGTAGCTTGAAAGCCGCTTCACGGTTAGACTCCTCCTCCTCGGCAACACCGAAGCGAAATAAAGCAGATAGCAATCGTTCACCTTTCTGTTTCGGCCGGGCCAGAAGCACATTCTCCAACACGGAGACTTGGGAAATCAGCCGAAGGTCTTGAAACGTGCGGACAATGCCAAGACGCGCGATCCTGTGCGGGGCCAGCCTGGTTAGATTCTGTTCACCGAGAAAGAATTGACCTGACTCAGCACGAAGAAACCCAGTGAGCACGTTAATGAGGGTTGTTTTCCCCGCGCCGTTTGGTCCTATGATCGCAACGATACCACTCGATGGGAATTCAACGCTGAGCTTTGCCAGCGCTTGAGTTCCGTCAAATGATTTTTTCAAGTTTTCGCAACGCAGAATCATTTGCTAAATCCATATTTTCCGACAAGTCCGCGTGGGCGAAACATCATCATGATGACCAGCAGACTGCCGTAAATTATCTGGCGCAAATTGGCGGCTAAGGCGCTTGGCAATCCAATGAAGCGTAACGCTTCCGGCAACGTAACCAAAATGATCGCCCCGACCAACGGCCCCCACAAACTGCCTGCACCGCCGATGATTACCATTGAGATAATCAGGATGGAATCCATTACCGTGAAACTAGTGGGATCGATGTAAGTGATGTAATGCGCGTAAAGACTGCCAGCAGAAGCTGCCAATGCCGCACATACCGCAAAGGCAGTGACTTTGAAGTAGAGCGTGTTCTTGCCATGTGCTTGGGCGAAAACTTCATCCTGCCGAATAGCGTGAAGCACCCGGCCAAACGGACTGCTCGTGATGCGCCAAACAATAAAATAGGCAATGAATGCAAAGGCAACAGACAGAATCAGGAAGTCCAGATGTGAAGTTACATGCCAGCCGAAGATAACCGGTTGTGGGATACCCGGAATGCCTAGTGGCCCGTGCGTCACATTCATCCAGTTGTTAAAAATACTGAAAAGAATCATCTGAAACCCGAACGTCGCGATGACGAAATAATCGTCATGTAACCGCAATGAAGGCAGCGAAACAATGAGTGAAATCAGAACCGCTACCGCCATACCTGCCAGAACTCCAACCAAGAATGGGGCTGCAAGTTGTACAGCAAGCAATGCTGAAGTGTACGCTCCCAAACCGTAAAAAGCTGCCTGAGAAAGAGAAAGCAGCCCGGAGTTTCCTGCCAAAAGATCGAGCGAAATGGCCAGCACAGTGAAGATGGAGGCAAGGACAAGAATGTGAAGGAGGTAATCCATTAACAAGGTTTCCTTGCCATTTTAGGAGTTGCCTTGCTTTCGTGCAACAACGACTAGGTATTTCCAATCTAATACTTTTGGATAAATTAATTCAACGTTATGGCCAAACTTTGTCGAGGAAAGCCATGTCTGAACGTCATGTTGATCAAATAGTGAATACTCTAAAGTGGAACGGGAAATGACGGCTCTTGGCTCAGGCGCCATACGCTTAATCCGATAGTTAACATGTTGTTTGCCCTTAGTATAACAATACGAACAGAAATCTTCCAACGCCAACCTCTCTCCGGCTTGCTCGAATTCCCCCAACCATCGCCATATCTCGGCAGGACGTCCGGTTTCATACAGACGGTTTTGTGAGTCCCGTTCCCAGAATCGCATATCAAAGCAGAAAACTCCATTTGGAGTTAATATATTATAGATTTGTGTAAACACTGCAGGAATATCAATGGGTTCCAGGTGAGGTAATGCGTGCCCCAAAATAAAGACAAAATCAAATTTTTTTACTCCAAAACTGCTAAACTCTTGCCATTGGCATGGAGCATGAAGATTATCTTTGTTAATGTTTGGATCGTTTAAAGCGATCTCCATCATTTTGTGCGAACCATCGACTCCGGTGGCATCAACTTTCGCTTCGTTTAGCAGCATTTTTAGCACGTCACCTGTACCACAAGCCGCATCAAGAATCTTTGGATTTTCGGTCTGGTTGAAACGTCTTAGAAGCTCCTTAATAAGCATAAACTGCTTTGAAAAGTGATCCCTTCCTCCAGCCAGTTTTCGATAATACACAGCTATTTCTGCATAGGCATCGTCGTTACGCATGGGAATACTAAATTGTTGCTTGTCTTAGACTGTGTCCCCAGAGGCCACAAGGGCGCACAAGGAGAAAGAACACAAGTATTACAAAAACGACCGCATCCTGCCACGCTAGCGGAAGCCAGATAGCGCACATGTTCTGGGCAACTCCGACAATGATTCCTCCTGCCGCCGCCCCCAATATACTTGTCCGCCCACCAACAATCATCGCAACCACTCCGTTGAGGAGGAGTTTCATTCCCATCGTCGGAACAATGTCTTGGTCCAACGCTAATAGAATTCCCGCCAAACCAGCGAGTCCTGAACCTACAGCCATTACGATGTATCGTACGTTTTCTACTCTCATGCCACAGAGGATTGCAAGGTGTTTGTCATTTGCAAGGGCTCGGACATGTCTTCCAAATCGAGTCAGCTCTAGCCATAATGCCATCGTCACTACCATCAGAGCGGTGAGTAGTAGAATTGCAATCTGATTTGCCGTAATTCTCGCTTCGAATACCTGGAACCCAGTGCTGATTTTGCCTGAACTAAGGGTTTTTAAATCGTCTCCGAACATCATAGAAATCAAATTTTGACCGATGAGATAAGCTCCTATCGAAGCAAGCAAAAGGACGAGCGCCGAGCCGTTGCGCTTCATCACTGGATGGATTATGCAAATATCAAGCAGTACGCCGAGTGTTCCTGCGGTACATACACCGACAAAAGCAGCGATTAAGATTGGCGAGCCAATTCGGCAGAGAGCAAACATAACGTAAGCCCCGGCAGAACATGCCAAACCATGAGTAAAATGAAAAAAACCTTGAGCTTGGTAAATCAGTGAAAAACCGATGCCTACTAGAGCATAGATGCTGCCAGCAATAAGCGCATTTACACAGAGTTGGCTAAACATGAGGCTTCCTCTGTAGTCGGTAACTCTGTTTTGCTGAGAGCTTCATCATCTCTCCAATGGCCTACCACACGGTACAGAGGATGAAGCAAGCGCGGCACTTTCTCCCAAAGAATCTCCTGGCACTCTGCTTCCAATTCATTTACCGCTTCCTGTGTGAGTCCCCCAGGTGTGGCTGGTTCATACTGTAGCGACATTGACCACTCATTCATCGGAGGCAAAGGATTCACCCCTGGAACTACAGTACCCCTGTCGAGTCTAAATCCGACCAAGTCAGCCGTGTCTACAAGCTCTTGATTGGCCAACAAGAACGCAACGGTTGCATCTGCGTCATCTTTTGTTGTGCCGGGATGACCAACCATACAGAATAGATGAACTTTGATCCCAGTGCGTGCGCATGCCTTGAGAATACGCATGGGATTTCCAGAATCGTTTTTTCCGAAAAGAACTCTCGAAGCGGTTGGAGCTTGTTCGAGGCCAAAATATAATTTCCGCAAACCTCCAGCATAAGCACGCTCCAAAAACCCTGTGTCTTCCCAAGCTGGCTCAAGCCGCGCGTAACCTTCCCACTCAATATTTACATTTGACTGAATCAACGATTTTGAAAGCTCTTTTGCCTTACTAGGCGCAACGGCTTCATCAACAAATTTTATGCACCCAACGCCTGTTTTAGAACGCATTTCTTCGAGTTGACTGACGATGAAATCAGCAGGAGATGAACCCGCATATCCCGTTTTTGACCATCCTGCTGGTATGGCGCAGAAGTGACATTTCCCCCAATAACAACCCCGTGTGGAAACGTATGGGATAGCGGGAACACCGATGTAGTTGTCAAGCGCAATGCCGTCGAATGACGGAATAGCCCAAGACTCGTAAGGGACATTCTCGGTTGAAATAACGTGTGGTAAAACCTCCCGGGCCTTAACTGAACCAAGCTCGGCGACGGTTTGCGTCGTTTGCCTAATAGCCAAATCGCCCTGATAGAGTACAACTTGATCGACGAGTGTACACAAAAACGGAAATGCACTTGTATCTCTTAGGCGTGTGATGATGTTCCCTCCAAGAACGAGGAATGTATCTGGGAATTCCTCCCGGATGAGTTCCAGCAACTCCAACGCGGGCAACAGTTGTTCTTGCGACGAGACGGTTATTCCAATCAATGCTGGCTTTTCGGCAGCAAGCCTAGGTAGAACTCGATCTCGATAAAATCGAGAATATGGAGAGTTGTTGCGCAAGAGCACAATTGCATCTGCGAGTGGCAGGGACCGAAAATGGCCGAAGGAAAATCCTGAAAGTAGGCCGGAAGTCTTTGGTTCTACCATGTGCCCAGAAAGGTTAATAAACTGATCTTCCCACTTAAAATAAAGACTATCGAGTGCTGCGTAATCAGACAGTCTGCATGCCTGAACAATTTCATTTCTGCTGGGCGGCGTGGTAAAATTCCTCACAAACTCCTGAGTTAAGTCCCAAACAGAACACTCCAAACCAAGCGTCTGTATCCCACCGGACAATAAAGGAAGAGCCAAATGCGGGCCATATACGCACGAGGTCCAATTCGGAGGAAATATTAAAACTGCCGAGCGTAAATTCATGCAGGGGTCCTTTCCGCTCTATCCCAGATGTCCTGCAACTCCTTCATCTCCTTGTTTATTTCCTCGTCTGTTAGGAAGACAATTCCACTAAGGTTGTTAACCTTATCCCTGTAAAACGCAATGCCGAACAAACTTCCTCCAACAGGCTCCATATTAACTAAGAAAACGTCTTCGTATTCATACTGATCCGCTGGTTGATCATCATAAACACAGTAAACACCTTTAGTTTCGGAGCCGCACACAAATCCCGATTGAGGAATAACCGCATCGTGATATTCGTCATTAAAGTGTTCTCCAAGACTTACCCATTGAGGGTAGTGGTGTTGGTGAGCGCAATTGCATTTACCGATAAGGTATAAAGGGTACGTAGCGTGGGCCGCCTTCAATCTAATAGCCTCATTCACTTCGCTTAGTAATTTAGGACACCTTCCGTTAAATGATATCTTTGCCGCATCATTGACTGTCAACACAGCACTATTGTTTATGTTGTAAAGAAACTCGCGCTTAGTTTCACCATTATCACCACACGAAACTATTCGCCGCATTTGTATTATTTTTTTTTGATCCCGTTTATCTTTAAGGCGAAGTTTCTGAACACTCTGTTTATATTCTTCCCACCAAGGGTATGAATGGGCATAGACGAAGAGAGTTCCATCATTTCTTGAGGAGACGCTTTCCGACAAGTTATACCATCGCCTTATGGGCTTGCATAAGTGGGTCCATACACGAATAGTTCCTGGATGTCTGGGATTACAGGCAGTAACTATTTCTAAAATACTTTTAACACATTCGGCGTAAACCTCGAAATTCGCTGGAAGAAGAAGGCGTCTCGAAGAGGGGTTAATTTGTTCAGGCAGTTGACGTAAGTAGTTTTGTAAAACTTGGGCAGCAAGATGCAATTCTTCAATCAGATTGTTCTGTTTGGAATCAGCTTCTACGACAAGCTTGTTCCACGCATAAATAACTGCCGCGTAACCCGATATGATTTTCTGAAAGTCTGTAGATAGCTGTCCAGTCGCCAGCTTGTTTGCCAATTCCGAAAAAGCAAGACGCAGTGGCTCATAATGTGGGAATTGACGAAGCTTTTGTTCCTGCTGGATACCAAGAGTTATGCCCGACTTAATGCCCTCCTCGTGACCAGTGGTTGAGCCTGCTGCTTGGCCTCTTTTGAAACCTACATTATCACCAGACCGATATGCACTTCGGGAAAACAAAATTACTGCTACCGTCCCGATAATAAAGAATATCCCGGTGAGACAAATATGTTCTTTGTCTGAAATAGCTAAAGCTAGCGATTTGCCTATGTAAGTAACAGCTTCTGATGCGTAGTGAATGGTTGCAGCCCATGTTGCAAACACTACCAGAAGCCCTAGGAGAAGAGTAAACCATCGCGGCAGGCCCAGCAATTTTAGTTTTGGTGGTTCCATTCTATATCGGCATCTAATAGAGAAATGTCACAATGGGTGGTATTAGTCGCAATAGTTAAATCGCTAATCAAAGCTCTCGTGCTGCTTGCGGACGGCGTTTTCGCGGCGATGCCTGCAGCTTTATCTGTGCGACCTCAATTGAGTTATTCAGTGGATACCTCAGCCTAGATGAGTTGGTCGTAATATCGCTTTTTGCCGGAGCCTTCTTCATGCTCATAATATGTGCTTTCATGTGATAAGTGGGTTATTTTTTCAATACGACGGGAACAAATTTGCCATTCTCAACGCGATAGATTGTATATGGTTTAAATACGTCTCCGTTGGAATCAAATTTAGTTAGGCCGGTCGGTCCTTCATACTGCGTATTCAGCAATGCCTTTTGTATTGCCGGTCCGTCAATCTGGCCTGAAATACTGTTGATAGCCTTCGCTAAAACCTGAGTCGCATCGTAGAAGAGACCGGAGTAAATACCTGGTTCTTCATCGTAACGAGCCTGGTATGTTTCTATGAATTTTTTAACTGCTGGATTCGTGTTAGGATCGCCCCAGCCAACCGTAACCCAATACGAGCCATCCGCCGCGTCACCAGATGTCTCCAATAATTGCGGATCATAGCCGCCGTCCGTTCCAATCACTATACTGGAAATAGCAAGCTCTTTTGATTGTCGCAGGATTGCGCCGCCTTCGGGATAATGAACCGCTGCAAATATGAAGGCAGGAGAGGACGCCCGCACTTTAGTTAACTGTGCGCGCACATCCGTTGTATCTGCTGGTACAGCCTCCACGCCAACGACTGTACCGCCTAAATCCTTGTACGCTTTTACAAAGGCGTCGCGAAGTGTCACTCCGTAGTCTGCGTTCCGATAAAGAACGAAGCTGCTTTTCAAGCCCAGCTTATTGAAGGCAAAATCAGCGATTGTACGTGCTTGCTCAAGGTTTTTTGGGCAAGTACGAAAAATGTACTCTCCCGCGTCTGTTATGTTGTCGCTAGTAGCGCTGCCGGTTAAGAGAACTACCCGCTGACGATTGGCTTCGGGAGCACAGGCCAGAACAATTCCGGAATAGAAGGGACCGAGTACTGCTTGAACTTTGTCAACTGAGGCAAGCTTTTGAAAGGCTAACAGACCATCCTTGGGATTTCCTTTGTCATCTTCATAAATGACAGTGAGCTTTTTGCCGTGAACTCCGCCTTGTATGTTGATTTCATCAACCGCCATGTCTATGGCAGTTTTTGCTGCCTTGCCATAATTTGCTCCCTCGCCCGAAAACGGTGAAATCGCCCCGATACGAATTACCTTGTTACTTAACTGATCGGTCTTGGTTTTGCATGAAACAAAACCGAGTGCAAGGACTCCGAATAGGCCCGCCAAAACGAAACATAATTTGATCCGCATTTTCACACCTTTGGTTGTGGTGGGTGAGTCTCTTTAGTTAATTTACATTAGATAAGATGATTTGGCTGTAAAGAGGGAAACGTTGGTGCTCACAATCGCACGAGCAAGGCCCCTGATATTAACGACTTGGCGAAATGGATTTTAGAAGCCAGTCTGATGCGGATGCGTTTTTACAAATCAAGGTTTCTTCCCCGAAAGTAGGGTATGTCTTCAAAGTTTTTTACAAACGCAGAAGGCAATACACTGCTCCAAAAAATCCAAGGGGTTTTTGAGCACAAAAAAGTCCACTTTCTGGATGTCCTTGTGGGTTTCCTTCATGCCTCGGGTTACTTCCGGGTTCGCCCCTTTATAGCCAAAGCGCAAAAGATACGCCTCCTTGTTGGCATTTCCGTTGACCACCTGATTGCAGAAGCAACCACGCAGGGACTTCAACTCACTGCCAGCGACGATCAAATTCGCGGGGAACTGCTCAAGGCACTGATTGAGGATGTTCAAAAAGCCGATTACAAACCAGAGATTGAACAGGGAATGGTTGGATTGCTTGAAGATATTTCAAGCGAAAAAGTCCAGCTTCGCGTTCACCCCAATAGAAATCTTCACGCTAAAATTTACATTTTCCGGGAAGAGCACAAGCACGCACACGGCTATGGAGCAGTAATTACAGGCTCCAGCAATTTAACGGCTGCCGGCCTGGAAAAGAATTTTGAATTCAACGTTGAGCTTCGTGATGACGAAGAAATCGAATTCGCGGCCAACACCTTTGAAAAACTTTGGGGTGAAGGCGTTCCCGTCACCTCTGCATTTGCCCAGGAATTAAAGCAACAGACTTACCTCAACGACGCATTCACACCCTTTGATCTTTACGTGAAGTTTCTCTTGGAATATTTCGGATCAGCTATCGAATTTGACCCTGATTCCATTCTGGATTTACCCAAGGGTTTCAAAAAGCTTTCTTATCAGGTGGATGCAGTCAACGACGGTTTCACCAAACTGCAACAGCACAATGGCTTTTTCTTGGCTGACGTGGTGGGGCTTGGAAAAACCATTATTGCCACCCTGATTGCCCGCAAATTTTATTACAGCAATGGCTTCCCATCCTATCAATCACATACGCTTATTGTGGTTCCTCCCGCCTTGGAAGAAGGGTGGCGACAGACGGTGGACAAATTCAATCTGAACAACGTTCATTTTGAAACGGTTGGCAGCCTTCACAAGATCACGAATGCCCGCAAGTATGATCTTATCTTAGTGGATGAAGCACATAAATTCCGTTCCGACACGGCGGATATGTATCGCGAACTCCAACGCATTTGTAAAACACCGACCCGGCAGGGTTTGGATAAAAAAGTCATTTTGATTTCGGCCACACCTCTCAACAATAGGCCGCAGGATATTGCCAATCTGGTTTACCTTTTTCAGGACAGCAAAGATTCCACTTTGGACGTGGCCAATTTGCAGCATTTCTTCGCTCCCTTAATCAAAGAATACGAACGTTTGAAGCGGGATGGAACTCCCAAAGAAGTGCAAGAAGGCGTCCGCAAAATTTACGAAAGCATCCGCGAAACGGTCATCGTCCCCTTGACTGTCAGACGCACCCGCAAAGACATTGAAGCACATCCCATATACCGGGATGATATAAAACGACAGGGCATCAGCTTCCCTAAAGTCCGTCCTCCACACCGGATTTACTACCCCTTGGATGTCAAGTTGGAGGAATTATATGACCGGACATTTCAAGCCATCAGTGGAGTCAACGGCGGTTTGACCTATTACCGTTATCAAGCCATTGCCTACCTCAAGCCAGAAAAACGGGCGCGGTATCAGTCTGCTCTTTTAATCTCCCAACAACTGGCCCGCATCATGAAAACGATGCTAATCAAGCGGTTGGATTCCAGCTTCCATGCCTTCCGCTCCAGCTTAAAACGGTTCCAGGATGCCACGCAAGTTATGGTCAACATGTTTGACAAGGGTGCGGTTTACATTGCTCCTAATCTGCCCGTGAATGAATTTCTGTTGGAAGACAAGGAAGACGAACTTATCAAATTGATAGAAGAAGCCTCGTTGACCGACCCAACCATACAGGTTGTTCAACCCTCGGATTTTGAAGACGCTTTTCTCCCCGGTTTAAAAGCGGATTTGCAGCTCTTGAGTGATCTCTATGCCGAATGGGAAGCCGTTGATTCTGACCCCAAACTGGACGCCTTTTTACTGTGCCTGAAAGACGATTTGCGCCAAAAAACAATCAATCCCTCGGGCAAGTTGATCGTCTTCTCCGAATCCAAGGAAACGTCTGAATACCTCGCCAAGCAACTGGAAGAACGGGGCTTTGGCAAGCTGCTCAATGTTTCCAGTCATAACCGTAAAGAACGGCTGCCGCTCGTTAAAGCCAATTTTGACGCCAATCTATCTCTTGACCAACAGGCCAATGACTATGACATCCTTATCTCCACCGAAGTTTTGGCTGAAGGCATCAATCTGCACAGGGCCAATGTCATCATTAATTATGACACCCCCTGGAACTCCACCCGGTTGATGCAACGCATTGGGCGGGTAAACCGTATTGGAACTACGGCAGATGCCATTCACATCTTTAACTTTTTCCCCACCGCCAAAGTGGAAGAAGACATTGAATTGGAGCGTAAAGCCAAACTCAAACTTCATGCCTTCCACGTTGCTTTGGGCGAAGATAGCCAGATTTATTCAGAAGAAGAGGCTCCGGCCACATTCGGACTGTTCGATAAACTGCTGGAAGAAGAACAAGATCGGCGCTTGGACTATCTTATGTGGCTGCGCGAATTCCGCGAAAAGAACCCCAACCGTTTCAAACAAGTCAAAAACCTTCCGCGCCGCGCCCGCACCGGGAGGCAGCACAAAGGCTTTGTGGGCTCCTCCTATGTTTACGTTCGTTCCCAGCGTCGGGATGGCTTTTATTTCGTTTCACCGGATGAAACGGTCCAAGAGGCCACCTTTCTGGCCATGGCGGATGCGCTCAAAGCTACCCCCGAAGAGGTTTCCCATCCCTTACCCCCGGAACATCACCTGCATGTCAGCTCATCGGTGGAACATTTCCACTCCACCTGGCAGCAACAAATGGCCTTGGATAAAAAGGTCGAAGTACAGCCGGGGCCTACAGAAAGTAATGCCCTGTATTTCCTCAGTGCTTTGTTGCGCTTCCCATTGAGCAGCCCTGTGGAACAGCAACAATTTGCAGCAGCTCAAACCGCAATTAAAGCGGGGCGATTCCAGAATCTGGCCCGTGACCTAAACAAATTGCGCAAAAGCAACGACAAAGCCCCGGTTGCCATGGCCTTGCTCATCGAAAAGGCTTACAAACTGTGCCAAGGGTTCCCCTTGTTGGAAGAGGTGGAAGTAACTCCATCTACTCCCTCCCACCCTGCGGCGGTAGCTCAACCCCCTGAAATCATTCTTTCTGAATCCTTTGTTGGTTAAGTATCATGACACGCACTGAACTACGCGAAAAACTCCGCCAAAAATTTTCCTCGGAAACGTGGAAGGATATTCTGCCCCGGCTATTTCCCGGCACGGCCTTCTTTCAAGCTCCGCAGGAAGTCATTGCAGATGGAGAAGTGGCTAAAAGTATCCGTCAAACGGGATTCCTCCCGCTGGCCGATGACAGTCGCTTGGGATTATTTGAAGTGGAGATAGCCAGCGAACACACGGTCATTGCCCGCAATCGCGTTGGCCTTCGTGCACTTGTAGCCAAGCTGGTAGATCAGGCCGCCATTCACGGGGCCTTGGTGCTGTTTTATCGCCCCAGCAGCCAGGAATACCGACTTTCCTTCATCACAAAGCAATCAAGTTTTACCGTAGACGGGAAACTTCAGACAACCGAGACGGCCCCCAAGCGTTACACCTATGTCCTTGGCCCAGAGGAGCCCTGTACAACGGCCACCCAACGCTTGGGTGAATTGCTGGAACGGGATGCCCGTCCCACTTTGGATTCGGTCACCCAAGCTTTCTCGGTCGCACGTGTAACCCGTGAATTTTACAAAGCCATTGAACAACATCATGCCGATCTAAAAGAGCACTTGGAAAAGATCAAGCGCATCAAAGGGTTTGAAGAACCGCGTATTCGCGCTCAGTTTGCCACCCGTCTTCTGGGACGATTAGTATTCCTCCGATTTTTGGCCAAGAAAGGCATTGTCCCCATTGCCCTGTTCGATCCAGAGAATGAACGGGACGTCACTTTTTATCAGAAAACTCTTGGGGCTCTTTTCTTTCAGACCTTAAACAAGCCAAAGGAAGACCGTCCGGCCAACTTGCCACCGGAGTTTTCCAAGGTTCCTTATCTCAATGGCGGTTTGTTTGAACCGCATGACCCCCATGACGGTTGGCCCAATCCTTCGTTTTATATTCCCCCGGAGTGGTTCAAGAATCTGTTTGAAACCTTCCAAGCATACAACTTCACCGTCGATGAAAACTCGCTTCAGGATGTCGAAATCGCCGTTGACCCGGAAATGTTGGGGCAAATCTTTGAAAATTTGCTTGCCACAGTCAACACTGAGACAGGCCAGAGCGCCCGTGATGCACACGGCACGTTTTATACTCCGCGTGAAGTAGTAGATTATCTTTGTCGCCAAGGTGTACGCCTCAGGCTTCAGAACCTGTTCCCTGAAGTAAAAGAAGACCAGTGGGAAGCATTGTTTGCGCAATCTTCTGGAACCGCCTTGGCGGAGTTCTCCGTGGACAAAGGAAGACTGCTTGACTCCCTGGACAAACTAAAAATCTTTGACCCTGCGGTTGGCTCCGGGGCTTTCCCCATAGGTATTCTGCACGTTCTGGCGGAACTTTACGAAAAACTGGATGACCACTTTGACGCCTACAAAATTAAACTGAGGATCATTAAAAATAACCTCTACGGAGCGGACATTGAACCAATGGCAATTGAATTGGCAAAGCTCCGCTGCTGGCTGTCGCTTATGGTTGAATCCGACAGAATAAAAGTCCTGCCCTTGCCCAATTTGGATCTCAAATTTTTCTGCCTAAATACTTTATTTGATCCGCCGCCTTTGGATCGGGAAGATCTATTCTTACGGGATGGATTGATTGAACTGTACGATTTAGAACAGGATTTCTTCGGCTGCAACGCCAAGGAAAAGCCAGCCCGCCGTCTGGCCATTGGAAAGAAACTCGATGAGCTTTATCAAGGTGTCCGCAGCCAGTATGTCCGCACCGCTTTAAAAAAGGGAACCGAGTCCAAAAAACGAAAGAGCGCCTTGGACGCCGCCAGCCTTTATCCCGAAAACAAAACCTTGTTCCAAGACTGGCTTAATCAGGGCACTCACGCCCTGCCGTTCTTCCCGAAGGAATTGCTCTGTCCGGATGTCTTCCCGCTCCAATCCGTCACGGGCGGCACGGTTCTGAACAACCTACTTTTGGTCAACCAGATTAAGGGCCAGCAGGAGCTGGTGACCAAAAAACAACCGCCCCGCAGTGGGTTTGATGTGGTTGTGGCCAATCCTCCATATGTGAGGCAGGAAGACATCAAAGAGCTCAAGCCTCGGCTAGAACACTACGAATGCTTCAAGGGTACCGCAGATTTGTATGTCTATTTTTACGAGCGTTCTGTGCAGTTGTTGACTAGAGGTGGATCGCTGGCCTTCATCACATCGAATAAATATTTCCGCGCGGGTTATGGCGATAAATTGCGTGGTTTTCTGGCGGAAAGGCATACCCTGCATCAGGTCATTGATTTCGGGGATGCTCCGGTCTTCACCGCCGTTGCCTATCCCAGCATCGTGCTGCTTACGAAGGAACAGCCCGATTCCGGGGAGGTGAAAGCCATGACGTGGGAACCGGGGTCACCAGTGGAGGATTTTGCCCGCATCTTTTCGGCCCAAAGCTTCTTTATTCAACAAAATCTATTCACGGCAGAAAGCTGGAGGATTGAGCGGCCCGACGTGCTAGCCCTGCTGAAACGGCTAAAAGAATACGGTACGCCTCTGGGCGAATATATCAATCGGCGGCTCTATCGCGGCATTTTAACCGGTATGAATGATGCATTCGTAGTGGATAGGGAAACAAGAGATGCCTTGATTGCAAAGCACCCCTCCTCAGAAGTGGTGCTGAAACCGTTTTTGCGAGGACGAGATGTGAAACGTTGGCGCACAGAATTTGACGCTCAGTTTCTGATTAAAATCGAATCATCTGAAAATGCCACACACCCTTGGACTGGGGAGAAAGATTCGGAAGCTTGGAAGACTTTTGGTGAAATCTATCCAGCGATTAAGTGCTTTATGGAGGGCCTGGAAGACATAAAGCTTGAAGAGCCTGATAAACGCGGCTGCAAAAATAAGTTTGAACAACTAAAAAGTCGTGACGATCAAGGGAAATATTTCTGGGAGTTGCGTTCGTGCGCCTACTGGAAAGAGTTCGAAAATCCTAAAATTATCATTCCGGCAATCGAAAAAGATTGCGCATATGCTCCAGAACTTAACGGTTTTTATTCAAACGACAAAACCTCAATTTGCGTCACATCTGAAATCGACTTTTTACTAGCTCAACTAAATTCATCGGTTCTGTTTTGGCTTATCCGTAAAACGGCAGCCACAAAACAAGGCGGTTTTTATGAATTTAAGCCAATGTATGTGGAGGCTCTGCCTATTGTATCAGCCACAGAAATTCAAAAGAGATTGGTGGAACGCATTGTTTCAATTTTAATTTCGGGTGGAACAACTCCACTACTTGAATCCATCCTAAACGCCTTGATTTACGAACTCTATTTTCCAGAGGAATTACACATTGCAAATCTTCGCTTCTTTGATCTCGTAGACAAAACTGGCTTACCAGAAGCCGGTGATGCCAAGGCCATTACTGCTTTCACACAAGTCATGACCGACCCAAACCACGTTCTACGCCGCGCCCTATTTACTTTGGGTTCATTGCCAATTGTCCGTCTGATTGAATCGAAACAATGAAAATCCAGAAGATCATTCTGAACAACTTTCGTGGGTTTCCCGGTCCACTGGATTACGAATTTAAACTAAATGGAAATAATCTGCTTTTATTCGGAGAAAATGGGAGCGGTAAATCCAGTCTTTATCGTGCTCTGGTTGAGTTGTTTCAGCCGGATAATCTACTTACAAAATCAGGTGCTAAAAAACCATTTTCTTCGTTTCGCAATGCCTTTGCCAGAGACAATAACAACCAACTGCTGGCCACGGGAAAAGTCAGAATTGAATTTGATCGACCTGAACTGACTGCGGAATGGTCAGAGACTCAAGAGCGTTCACCGCACATGCAGGATGCTCCAACAGAGTTAAATCTGACAGCAAGAAGTATTGGCTGCCTCGACTACCGAGCCATGCTTGAAACTAACTTCGTTCATCGCCATGGCAGGGTTAATTTGTTCTCGCTAATCGTGGAGCATCTCCTTGCTCACATACCTATTTCAAGCCACAGGAAAAGTGATGAAACTTTGGGAATTGCTTGGAAGCGTGTGCTTGCAGTCAAGCCTTCCAGTCATCGCGGAAGCCGTTGGAGAAACCGAGTTAAAAATGCGGAGGCCTTTTGGAACAACACTTTGCCTCCATTGTTAGGTTTATTGACTGATGAAGTTAACAAGCTTTTAGGTGACTTCAAAGCCACCGGACTAACCGTCAAACTCACTCCAGGCACATTAAAATACAGCGAAACCGCCAGAAAATTTTACGGGATGGATGTGTGGCTAGATGCAACTCTGAACACTGAAACTCCGGAGGAACCACAACACTTCTTGAATGAAGCTCGTCTTTCAGCCCTTGCTTTATCCTTGTTTTTGGCAGGGTACAAAATGAGCATCCATGAGCCTAGTCCCGGAGAAATAGAAAGTGCGCGAGTACTTGTTCTGGATGATGTATTAATTGGATTAGATATGGATAATCGAGTTCCTGTTTTAGACATCTTGCGCAATTTATTCGCTACCTGGCAGATATTACTGTTAACACATGATCGGCCTTGGTTTGAGATCGCTAAACAGCGATTACGTCCAGGAGGAAACTGGCAGGCATTTGAGGCCTATTCTCGACGTGTAGGAGACCATGAACAACCCATAGTTTTGGACGACTCCGATTTACTTCTTAGGGCGCTTGAATATTTTGAAGTTGGCCATGTTAAGTCTGCAGCAGTTTATGCTAGAGAACAGTTTGAAGTCACACTTAAATGGGCCTGTGAAACTTTCGCCATTCCTGTTCGCTTCCGTACATCTTTTCGTGATGTAAAAGCAAACGATTTGTGGACAGCTTTGAAGGACGCGCAAAGAAAGATTCCTTTGCCTGCCGAGTATTGCACTATTGCCGCTGGCAAAACCATTAGACTGCCAGTTAAATCCCAGAGTGTTCGGATCATTCCTGAAAAATTGGTTGAAAGAGTTGGATACGCACTGAGTTGGGTGTTAAATCCCCTTAGCCATTCCGAGCCTGTTAGCCGTTATAGTCGAGAGATTGAAGATGCCATTTTCGCAGTGGACGAACTTGATCGAACAGTGCGTCAATCCGCGCTTGATGCTCACAACGAACTCATTCTACAACGCAGATTTCTTGTTGGTTTGTTAAAAAGAAAGCCAGTATCATCTGAAGTCGAAAACCCAGTAGACTTGGCTTGAGCAATAGAACGCAATCAGTCAAAATAGACCCTTAATGCCAGTTCAGTTTACAGACAGTGAAATCCAAGCGCTTCTTCTTGAGGGAAAGCCGCTGCCTGCTGACTACGCACTCAGGGTTGTGACCAAAGCCAAGCGCGGACATCGAGAGCGGGAATTGGCCGTAGAGGGTGAGGCAGGCAGTGATTTTGTCCTAAAGTTGCGCCAATCCTCCATTAACCCACTGGATTTTTCCGTGATTTTGTGTGTTGTTCCCAAAGGGAAAAATGAGGAATTTCGCCTAAGACGGCATAACGGAAAAAGTCACGAACACACGAATAAATTGGAGCGGGTCAAGATGTATGATTACCACATACACATGGCCACAGAACGTTATCAGCGAACAGGTTGGGAAGAGGACTCTTACGCTGAACCTACGAACCGATATCAGGACTTTCAAGGAGCCTTGCAGTCTATGCTGCAAGATGCCAACTTTATCCTGCCAGCTAATGCTCAGATTGAGCTCATTTGATTAAACTGCGATGACAACAGACACAATCATACAAGACTTTAAACGCAAAGTATGCGAGGAAGTGCGCGTAGAACCGGAGGGCATGAATCGCTACCGGGTTTTTACCCCCTTCATGTTCCAAGACGGTGATCATCTGGCTGTGGTTTTGCGCCATGAAGATGGCAAGTGGATTCTTGCCGATGAAGGCCATACTTACATGCATTTGACCTACGAGATTGACGAAGCATCCCTTCAAAAAGGAACGCGTCAGCAAATTATTAGCAATGCCCTGGATGCTTTCCAAGTAGAAGATAAGGACGGAGAACTCCTAATGCGGATTGAGAAAGATCGCTACGGTGATGCTCTGTTTAGTTTTGTCCAGGCATTGATCAAAATATCTGATGTTACCTACCTTTCACGGGAACGAGTACGGTCAACTTTCATGGAGGATTTTGAAGGCTTTATGACGCAGACAATTCCGGCCAGCCGAAGAGCTTTCAACTGGCACGATCCTCAAAATGACTCTGAAGGTAAATATCTGGTCGATTGTAAACTTAATGGTATGGAAAAACCGATTTACATATTTGCATTGCCAAATGACGACAAGGTAAGGGATTCAACTATTTCATTGCTTAACTTTGAGCGGTGGGGACACAAGTTCCGCTCGCTGGCCATTTTTGAAGAGCAGGAGTCAATCAACCGCAAGGTTTTGTCCCGATTTAGTGATGTTTGCGAAAAACAATATTCCAGCCTTGGAGCTAACAAAGAGCGCATCTCTAAATTCTTGGGTGAAGCCCTCGCTGCATGATTGCTTTTGCAGCAAAGCCTGAACTAAGAAAGTATGGCATTAATAACAAATAAAAACGGGCAATTTTTCCGCTCTGTTGTTTGGGAAAGTGAGAAGGATTTTGAAGGTCACATTGGCCAATTGGCGGACCGTCTTTTTGGTGAAACGTCGATTTATATTTCCATCAAACGGAAAGTCAGTAAGGGCGATATTAGCTGCATCCCGGATGCCTACGTTCTGGACTTGGCTGACCCCATTTCACCAAAACTTTACGTAATAGAAATCGAAATCCATTCACACGATTTGTATAAACACATTACTGAGCAACTCATCCGATTCGCAGTCAGTTTTTCAAAAGACCAGTTGCCAGTACGCAGATTTTTAGGAGTTCACGTTTTCAATGACTCGGCTTTCCGAAAGAAATTGTTATGCGCTCAGAAGCAATCCAAAGCAGAAAACTTGGATGCTTACCTCGACCTGGCCGTCCTTAATCAGCCCTTCAACGGCCTTGTTGTCATCGACAACAGGACGGAGGACTTGGACAACGTTTGTAAAGTATTCGCGAAACCGATTAGCGTTCTTGAGGTGCAGGCCTTCAAAAGCGATAAGGGCGAAATGCTTTATGAAATTGAAACCCTATACGGGGAAGAAGAGGACATTAATTTTGCCGCATCAGGTTCAAAGGGCACAGTAAACAAAAACTCCAAAAAAGCTGAGTTACATCGGCAACGACGTTTGACCTGTGACACCCTGGTTGTGCCTGCGCGGCCAGAAGGCTTTAAAGACACTTTTTTAGGCAGAAATCGTTGGTGGGCGGTTCGTATTAGTCCCGGTATGCTGGATCGCATCAAATATCTAGCGGCCTATCAAGTGCGCCCCATTAGTGCAGTCACACATATTGCGGAAGTGCAGCAAATCCGCCCATACGGAAACGAGGGTAAATATGAACTTGTGTTTTCCGGCCCAGCTAAAAAGATCAAACAAATCAGGCTAAAGAAATCAACTAAAGCACCCTACGGCCCCGTTTATGTTCGTAGGACCGACCTGCTCAAGGCTCGTTCCTTTGAAGATGCGCTACGTGCCCATTAAGGTCAGAGGCTTGGCCCGGAGATGTCTCTGGTTTTGGCTACGGGACGTTTGACTGTGATATCTAAGGTTAGTTCTCCAACTGCGAGCTCAAATCTTCCAATCTTTCGCACAAGATGCTCACAACAGATGTCAACTGCTGCACTGAGGCCGCCAAGGCCGCTTGCTCCTGCTGCTGCAACTGCTTGCGCTCGGAACAGGCCTGCAAGGCTGCGGACAAGAGTTTGAACTGCTCGGCCAAACCAGTTACTTGTCCTTGATGCGAAGCTTCCAGACTCTCCAAGGATTGTTGAAAATGGGTTAGTATTTCGCTCGGTTTCATAAGTCGGTTTCTGTTGTTGGGTTGGTAAAAAAGTCGGTGGACTCTGCGGAGGAGTTATGGAAATTTCAGCGGAAGTTTTAGGTAGGTCTTTTTGATGCCTTAGTTGCCGTTTTTTTTCAGCTCGGATTGCCATTTCATGACGAGCTGACTGGCGGATTGCCCGCCGTTCTTTCTCAACTTTGAGCCGTTCCATTGCCTCCTCTAATTCCTGCCTTTTGGTAATAGAGGGCTGTGTATTTTGATTACATATTTCGGTGCAAAAATCAGCTCTGTAATATGCTCCACGAAGGCCCGTGAACTTTTCGTCAGAGTGTTTTTTTATTTTTAAATATTCAGCCGGAAGTTTGCCCTTTTTACTGCGCTTAATTTCATAGCCTTGGGCTTCCAAATAGAGCACAACATCATCCCGTTTGGTAATCGTTCCGGCGGCAATTTCATGCTGAATAAGTGCGTCAATTTCACTGATAAAATCCTTACTGGCTTTTGCAATCCGTAACGGAATGGATGTCATTTTTTTGCGGCTTGGATCGTCGGGCCGGGTGTAACCTTCCCGCAAATTTATGGTGTCTCTCAGTGCGTTCATTAAACGCCGGTCACGTGCGTCCAGATAAATTGTCAATTGCCTTCCTGATAATAGATTTATTTGGGGCATCAAAAAATGAAGCTCTGTCCGGCCTTTGTCGGTATGCCTAACCCAAAGCTTGTTTATCGCATTGCTAGGAAGACCAGAAGAAATTGCCTCTTCAAATTCTTCAATATGCTGGGTGACTTTTTCAGGCGTTATCGCCTCATTGAATGATAAACACCCCGAGCAAAAACGTTGTGAAAAATCCAAAGTCGAGATCAGTTCTTCAGTTATAACTGGATCACCACGAAGCACCATCGCCGTAGGATTTCTGACGAGGTAAGCCACATTTGCACGCTCGCCACCAAAAAAACTGATTACCATAGTTCACCCTCTAACTTGTTCAGGATTGCCAGCAGTGCCGCTTGTAATTTTACGCAGTAGATAGCTGAAATTGATGGGTGTTCATTCACGGCTCGGGAAATGCTTTGTAGTTGGCTCAAAATCTGTGCCTTCCAAAGTATTTCAGTGGAATCAATCGGTGCGTTGGGCATGCCCTCTGGTTGCTTTGTGCCAAGCAATAGTGCCCGCACCAACGCGGGAACTTTCCGGCGCTGGTAACGTGCAAAGATGGCGGCTTCTTCCGCGTCATTCAGTCTGACGCGGAGCCATCGGTTACGCTTTTCCTGGGGGTTCATGGGGGCTTTATGCAGGGGTTCCAAGGGGGCGGAACGCCCCCTTGGCGAGGTAGGCGTGAGCACTCCAAGTGATACACGCCTAACCTCGCCGTAGTTATTCATAGCATGTGCTTGGTGTATAGAGTGATTGCCCAAAGTGCCGCACAAAGTGCCGCACAAAGTACAAACCCCGAGCCAAATCCTATGAGTGCCCATTTCCAGTCTTTAGCTTTGTCTCTTTTATACAGTATCTCAATCGTGATCCGGGCTTCGTGAAGTTGTTCGCTCAGTGCTACATTTTCGTTCTCCAAATGGTTAATCCTACTGTCCTTCTGTTTGTCTGACTTCTGTAGGTCTTTGATCTTTTTCTTGTCCTGCACTCCTTCCGCTTCCATTTTTGCCCAATCCTTAGTGGGTATTTTATCGTAATCGGGGTAGTCCTCATAGGATTCCTCTGAAAGCTTCCTGCGAATAACGCCGACAAGAATGAACGGCACACGGCTGGATTTAATAGCCTGACCAATAAGCCAAGCGGTCTCTTTGGTGCTAGCCTTCTCCGTGAGCTTGAGTTCAACTGTTTCCCACGAATCGGTCTCGCAGTAGTGAAAAACAACGGCCGCATATCCGCCTGCTTCAGTCGGTCGTAGGTTACGAATTCGGCCAGAATCAAAATGTTCCCTGCGGCCTGCTGACAACCAAATTCCAGGGCTGCTTTTGCTTTCAATTTTAAACCCTTTGGACTCCAGTTCCGTTTGATCTTCAGGGGTTAAAGATCCATTCGATAGATTACGCTGCAAAGCAAGAGGAGGAGTCGGTGGATTTCTTAAAATGCGCTCCATTCGTTCCGCCAAACTCTCTAGCTTTTTCGGTGCTTCATTCTTTGGATTTTCTGGGGGGTTGGGTTCTGATGAATCAGGGTCTTCGGGGTCGAAACCAATCATACATTTTCCTCCGTTTTTCTGGTGTATTTTTTTCTGCTTTTTCCGTCCAGTGCTTCCACAAAGGACATTAACTCTGTCTTGTCTTCATCCAGAACTTTTGTGGCTCTGGTTCGTGCCAATTCCAAGGCCTTCGGGGGTGGGTTAGTGATCCCGATAGCCTTGAAACGCTCCTCAAGATCAATTATATAGTTTGGGTTCATTGTGTTGTCCTTTTTGGTTTATTTATGGAAAAAATGGGTTTGCGCACCATGCGGCATACGCTTTCCTGTTATCATCATCCCAGTGGCAAACGGCATAAGTGCTATCGAATGGCCACTTCCGAAGGCACCAAACATGAAGCAAGAACTGCCCAACAAGCTGTTCGCCGCTACTCCAGTTGGGCATTCTGGAATTGATGTCGCTAGGGCTGAAGCGCTGTTTAGAAAAAACCAGATGCAACTTCGACCGGAAACAAGGGAATGTACACGCGAGGCGGTACAAATTCGCTGTCGGCGGGTCAAAGTTAACAGGTGGATGAGTTGGAGATACGGTAGATTTATAGTTCATGGGTTCTTTTTAGTTGGATTTCCGCCTCCCGCACTTCCGCTGGGAAGGCGTCTTTTTTTAAGATGCGAAATTTCAGACGGTAGGGGCGGAGGTAGTTCGCCTCTGACAAAGATCCTCTGTAATGCCCGTTCAGCAGAATCGGTCCAAATAAGCGTTTCCCGTCCGGGGCCACCAATGCGGTAAAATTCAAGCCAGCCAGTCTCAGTTTTAGAAACTCTTAGCAGCCGGTCTATTAATTTTGATTGCCCACCTGAAGCAAGTTTTAATGTGCGAACTGTGGTCACGAAGGGGCGCACTCCCTCAACAAGTAAACTTGGGAGACTGGCCCGGCTACTTATTTTACCACATGGCCGTGAAGTATAATTGTGGATCGAGTCAGGACTGACTTCGTCACAAATACCTGAGGTCCCAACCGTCACAGACGACTGAGTTGCACTGCCTAAAGTGGGTGCTTTTAGTGGCGTCTGCATGACCGCTTCAGCCCTTGCTGAAGCGGAGTGGACTGGTTACCACTCGTGCTTCCATCCGGTTCCTGCGCGGACCATAGCAGGCAATTAATGTCCTTTAGTAACCCCAACAACAGCATCTTACGCTACAATGAAATCAAAGTCAAATCGTCCAAGGTGGTAAACAATGCAAAATCTGGACAATTTTCTGGACAAAAATAACAGCTTTGCCAAACGTTGCTTAACTTTGCCAATGAAAATCTGTCAGGCAGAGAAATACCCCTAAGAATCTCAAAACAAGATACTTAGGGGTATTTAAAGTGGTTGCGGGGGCAGGATTTGAACCTGCGGCCTTCAGGTTATGAGCCTGACGAGCTACCTGGCTGCTCCACCCCGCGATTGAGGAAATGTAAGGATAGTGATTCGGCCGGTGTTGTCAACCTCTTGCTCGAAGCGAAGCACGGCTTTCGCCGGGGAGGGGCTTATTTCAGGCGGCCTCGCCCTCCCGATTTCAACTTCTCGAACTCCTCAAGCGCCATGCCCACCACCTGGTCCATATTGTAATAGCGGTACGTCGCAAGCCGGCCGACAAAACTGACCTTTTTCTCCGCCTCGGTTTGTAGCCGGTATTTTTCATACAGCGCCCGGGCATCGGGCGCAGGTACGGGGTAATACGGCTCCATGCCGGGCCCGAAATCTTCAGGATATTCCCGCACAATCGTCGTCACCGGCAGTTTCTGGCCGGTCGCGTGTTTCATTTCCACGATCCGTGTGAAATCGTAGTCGTTCGGATAATTCACCTGCAGCGCAGGTTGGTAATATTCCTGGGGCAGGGTTTCGGGTTCGAAACGCAGGGAGCGGTACGGCAAGACGCCGTGGCAGCAGTCGTAAAAGGCATCCACCGGCCCTGTATAAATCATGTGCCCGTATTCCACCTGCGGCAGGATTTCGCGATAATCCGTGTTGAGGAGAATCCGGATCTTCGGATGCGCCGTCATGCGCTCAAACATCCGGGTGTATCCTTCCTTGGGCAGCGCCTGGAATTTTTCAGATAAATAACGGTCATCCCGGTTGGTGCGGATCGGAATGCGCCCGCAGACGCCGGCATCGAGCTCCCTGGGGTCGCGGCGCCATTGTTTGCGGGTGTAATTTTTGAAAAACATCTCATACAACTTCCATCCCACCTGGGAAACAATGACCTCTTCCGAATTCGCCGGACTTGATATCGGCACGCGCCACTGCGCCAGGGTTTTTTCCATTTCCTCCGTCGTGGAAGGTTTTCCCAGCAACTGCTCGAATGTGTTCAGGTTGATAGGGAACTGCCAGTAACGGCCCTGGGTCCACGACAGGATTTTGTATTCGACCGGGTGCCAGTCCGTAAACTGGCTGAGGTATTTGACGATACGGTCCGAGTTGCTGCGGAAATAATGCGGGCCGTAGGCATGGAGCAAAACGCCTGCGCTGTCCGTGTGATCATACGCATTTCCCCCGATGTGGTTGCGCTTTTCAACGATCAGGCAGGATTTGCCTGACTGGGAAGCCAGCCGCTCGGCCAGGACAGATCCGGCAAAGCCGGCGCCCACGATCAGATAATCAAATTTATTCACGTATTCCTCAAACCGCGTTTATACCTGCCTGCCGGTTGATTCCAAGCTCCGCCTGAATGAGAATTATTTTGAATTGGAACTGCCTTATCTTGAGTCGGTTTTGCAAGAGCCTGCTTATCCCCGGCGTTTTACTTCCCGCCAACGGGTGAAAATATCTGAGGGGAAATTTTCGTGACGCGCGTGAGATAGGCAGGCTGGGGTCTTAAATTCAGTTTCACATTTGTAATCGGGCCGGTTACGCTTTCGCAACAGTTATGGAGGACGATGCTCTTATTCAGGACTCTGCCCACAAAACGTCGCTTTTGACGCGTTTTTTGTCGATTGCGACTATCATCCTGGCCGGAATCCTGGCCTCAGCCACGACACTGGTATGGGGAGGCATGTCTCATGATTTTGCCGTCTGGCTTTTTCCATTGGGCGCGCTGCTCTGGCTGCTGATTGTGGTGGCCGTTATCCGCAATATCAGGCGCAAGGCCCTAACGGGAAGCTGGCTTGAAATCGTAGTGATGGCTTGGCTGGCCTATGCCGTTTTTTCGCATTACCGGACCCCGGCGGAGTATCCGGCCCGTTTTGAACTGCTCTGGATTTTCACATATGCGGCGGTTTTTATCGCCGTGCGCAATGTGGTCCACAACCAGAAATGGTATATTGGATTGCTGGCTCTGTTGATTGTGGCGGCAACAGTATCCTGCATTTACGGCCTCGGTAACAAAGGCGATGCCCAATATCTCATCTGGGACCAACCCCGTCCGGACTATGGGCAGAGAATTTCAGGAACGTTCGGCTGTCCGAATCATTTCGGCAATCTCATGGCCATGACGGGATTTGCCATACTGGGGCTTTGTTTCTACAGCCGGGTCAACTGGCCTGCCCGCATTTTCTTTCTTTATCTTTTTGCGATGCTTACGGCAGGAATTTATTTCTCCTATTCACGCGGTTCCTATATCGGCTGGACAACCGGGCTCTTCGTGACGTTTCTGCTCGCGTCCAAGGATCCGCAAAAGCCTTTGCGATTGAAACTGGCGGCCTTTGCCGTTCTGATCCTTGTATTGGGGGGCTGCGTTTTCGCCGTGATAAAAAATGATTTTGCGCTTTCCCGCATCCATCAAACATTGAGCGGGGATGTCCGGGTGCTGCTTGCCCAGGATGCCATCCGGATATGGCTTAACAACAAACTGCTCGGCAGCGGCATGGCCACCTTTGACTTTGTCCATCAACGCATCCACCCGGTCAATTTCAGCGGGCGCGCGGTTTACACGCACGATGATTATCTCAACCTGCTGGCGGATTACGGCCTTGTGGGATTTGTCCTGGTTTTTGCCTTCATGGCCCTGCTGGCCTGGCGTCTCTGGCATAAACAAGCACAGTCCGACGGCACGGAACTCGAGCAGGTACTGGCACGCATCGGCTGCACGGTGCTGGCCATCATGGCCGTTCATTCTTTCGTTGATTTCAACTTTCACGTCCCGGCCTGCGCGCTGGCTTTTTTTATTTTGACAGCCTGCGGCGGCTTCCAGTTGCGGCGTAAAAGCATCCGTTCTTTTGCCGGCCAGATCCCCAACTTCGCCCTACTGGGCGCCGGCGCGGCTTCCGCAGCCCTCATGCTCTATCTGACGCTTAAAACCTCCAATGGAATGGGTTTTTTCAACCAGTCCGACAGCAGCATCATGGATATGAGCGTGGAAGATATCACAACCGCAGCCGATCAGCTTTATGATGCGGATCCCAATGCCACGGAATTGCTGGAAAAAGCGGGCGATGCTTTCAGGGTCAAAGCGGCAAATTTCAACCCCAGCATCAGCCAGGCCCGACAAGAGGGGGACAAGCCGGGCATCGAATCCTTCATCCGCGAGCGTGAACGGATTGGGTTGTTGGCGTTGAAATATTATGCCTTGGCAGGCGATTCCAATCCCCTCTATGACAACCTGCTCATCAAGCAGGGCATGACGCTGGATGTTTTGCAGCGCTACGATGAAGCCTATCTTTTTTACGCCAAGGCCATCCAAAACCAGCCTTATAATGTCTTTTTCAAATATCACTACGGCTTCCATCTGGTGGCGGCGCAAGAATATGACCTCGCGCGACAGCAATTTGAAGCCGCCCTTCAAGTCAGCGTTCTAAAAGATACCGACAAGCAAATCCGCGCTCTGGCCCGACAGGCCCTGCAATCTTTGCCCAAGCCGGGCGCGCCCGCGCCGTAAGCGGCTTTGTTGTTCAATCCCCCGAGCCGATCAAAAGGATTGCCAGACGGGCCGGTACCGTCATTTAATGAACCTTTGACAACAGCAAATAAAACGGCAAAACACACACCCAAAGTATGAGCGAAACAAAAGCTGCGGCCCCCGCCTATAATAAAAACAATCCATTTCTGGCAAAGATCACGGACAACTTCCTGCTAACCAAGGACGGCTCTGAAAAAGAGACCCGGCATCTTGTTGTCAATATCTCCGGCAGCAATCTCCAATATCAGCCGGGATATTCCCTCGGGGTTTTTCCGAAAAATCCTCCCAGCCTGGCTGCCGAAATTCTGGAAAGGCTCCACCTGGATCCCTCCCATCCCGTGCCGCAAAAGGACGGCAGCACGAAACCCCTCCTGCAAACTCTGATGGAAGACCACACCCTGAACCGTGCCGGCAAGAAATTTGTGCGGGCCGTGGCGGAAAAAATCCAGGCGGGAGCGGCAAAGGACGGGCTTTCGGCTCTTGTGGCCAATGAGGAGGAGCTTGAAACCTATGTCCACACGCGGGATTACATCGACATCCTGAATGAATTTCCTGAAGTGCGTTTCACCGCGGAAGAACTGCTTGAAAACATCGGGCGCCTGGTGCCGCGCCTGTATTCCATCGCCTCCAGCCAGGCCAAACATCCCGATGAAATCCATCTCACGGTCGCGATTGTCCGCTACACCACGCATCACCGGGAAAAGAAGGGCCTCTGTTCCGGTTTTCTGGCCGATCATACCGAACTCAACCTGGGCAACCTGCCGGTCTTTCTTGCCCCTAACAAGCATTTCAAGCTGCCGGACGACAAACAAACCCCGATCATCATGGTCGGACCCGGCACCGGCATCGCCCCCTTCCGGGCCTTCCTCGAGCAGCGCGAGGCCGAGGGCGCAACCGGCCGGAATTGGCTGTTTTTCGGGGACCAGCGCAAGGCCTCAGACTTTCTGTACGAGGACGAATTTAATAACTGGCTCAGGAAGGGGCTGCTCACGCGGTTTGACA
Source organism: Candidatus Methylacidiphilales bacterium (assembly GCA_028713655.1). Classification (NCBI taxonomy): domain Bacteria; kingdom Pseudomonadati; phylum Verrucomicrobiota; class Methylacidiphilae; order Methylacidiphilales; species Methylacidiphilales bacterium. Next base: position 120,642 of record JAQTNW010000001.1, read on the forward strand.
CCGCCTTTTCACGCGACCAGGCCCACAAGGTTTATGTCCAGGATCGCATGCGCGAAAACGGCGCCGAGCTGTGGAAATGGCTGCAGGAAGGCGCGTATCTTTATGTTTGCGGCGACGCCAAACGCATGGCCAAGGACGTGCACGAAACCCTCATTCAAATCGCATCACAGCACGGCGAACTCGCCTACGAAAAGGCGGAGGAATATATAGGCAAGACGCTGATGAAGGACGAAAAGCGTTACCTGCGGGACGTTTATTAAAAAGGTGATTGTACCCTCAAGCGCATCGCAAAAAAATCATGAGATAATCATGCAAGTTCACGGTTTGACTCGTCGGCCATTCGTGCCTTAAACTATCGCGCATTCCATGGCCCGACGTCGATTCACAAGCAGAGCATCCTCAGGCAGCCGCCCCCGCGGCAGGCAGCCGGCATTTTGGATCTTCATGACGGTGGTTTCCCTGCTCTTCGCGGGAGGCTGTTTGTATATGCTGTTCCAGGAAACAAACAAACCGTCCCGATCCACCAGTTTAAAAACCAGGGTGCAGGAACTGGCCCAGAAAAATCCGGAAGCGGAAGCGCTCCAGCCCGACAACGAAACTCCCAAGGTAAAAAAAAAGCCCTGACCCAGGCGCCGAAGCCGCCGAGTCCCAAGCCCTCCCTTCCATCTGTGCCGGATGAAAAAAAATCCGCCACCGTTTCTGCCGCAGTGACGCCGGAAACTCCAGCCGCAGCACCTGCGGTTGCGGCGCCAATCATTCCTTCCGCAGCTCCCGTAACCGCTTCAGCGGCGCCTCCGGTTCTCCCGCTGCCTCCCACTCCACCCGAGGCCCAACCTCAAACTCATGCCCCGGCCCCGGAGCCGCCACCTTCAACTTCCACTCCCGCGCCTCCTGAAAAATTCGGGATTCTGCCTGAAGCGCAGGCGCCGCAACTCTCGAACGAGCCTCCCAAACGCGCCGAACTTGTTGAAGCGCCTGAGCCCAAAACCGAAATGGACTACGCCGGGTGGCAGGTGCAACTCGAACGCAATCATTTTTGTTGCGGTACCATCGACGGCGATTTCGGCATGCGCAGCAAACGGGCTGTCACCCAATTCCAAAAAAACCGGGGCTTGCCGCCGACCGGTATCTTGGATGAGACGACACGCGCCGCGATCGGAATGCCTGGCAATCCGTTTACCACCTATGTGGTGACTGACGCGGATATTGCGATGATCCAGCCCGCCCCGGCGCTTTGGCGGGACAAGGCAAAGGCAACCTATCTCGGCTACAAAGACGCATGGGACATGCTTGCCGAAAAATTCCATTCCAGTCCGCAGTTTATCCAAACATTGAATCCCGGCGTCACGTCGGTGGTTTCCGGCGCCACCCTGACGGTTCCGAATCTGGAGCCCAATGTACCGCTGCCCAAGGCTGGAAAGATCACCATACTCCTCAGCGAAACCACCCTGCTTGTTTATGACAAGACTGGAAAGGTGATCGCCTGTTTTCCGTGCTCAATCGCCGCGGACAAAAACAAGCGGCCCAACGGGCAGCTGACGGTTGTCACCGGCGCCTTGAACCCAAATTATACTTTCAATCCCGATGTGTTGAAAGAGGCTGCCGCGAGGGAGGGGATCACGAACAGGATGATCATCCCGCCCGGTCCGAGAAATCCTGTCGGGCTGGCCTGGATCACGCTTTCGCTGCCGGGCTACGGAATCCACGGTACGCCCGATCCCATGGACATCTCGCGAACCGGCTCACACGGCTGCTTCCGCCTGGCCAACTGGAACGCGCTGAAACTTTTCAAGATCGTCAGCAAGGGCGTGCCGGTGGATGTGGAGGAATAGGCTGGGGCAAACGGCCCAGCACATTTCTCGCGCAAAGTACGCCATGGACGCAAAGGAAGAAAAAACAGGTTAGGGTTAGTTCAAGCCGTGTCTATCCCCCTGAAAAGGGGGAAGACAAGGGGGTTTGGCGGCAAGAGTGGATCGCCACGGCCCAGAAGACCACACACCCCGAAGCGGTCGCCGCGGCGACCTTTCTGCCCCTCTTGATAGAGGGGACTGGGTCTCGCGATGACGAAGCGCGCGGCCGTTCCTGCTCGTTTGGAATCACAGCCGGCTGATCAGCAACTGGCGTTCGAAGACCAGTTCCTTCGGCAGGTGTGTGTCGAGTTTGAGAAACAATTCCTCGTGCTGGAGCGTGAGCAGTTTCCAGCGGGCGCGGTCAATCGTCATGACTTCGTCCCACTTTTCCCGGGAATAATCCAGCCCGGTCCAGTCGATGTCCTCATAGTTCGGAATCCAACCGATGGGGCATTCCTTGGAAACAGCCCGGCCGTGAACGCGGTCCACAATCCATTTGAGGACCCGCATGTTCTCGCCGTAGCCCGGCCAAAGAAACTTGCCGTCCTTGTTTTTCCGAAACCAGTTGACGTGGAAAATTCGCGGCGTTTCGGACAAATATTTGCCCATCGTGATCCAGTGGCGGAAATAATCGCCCATGTGATATCCGCAGAACGGCAGCATCGCAAACGGATCACTGCGCAACTGCCCGATGGCGCCCGCAGCCGCGGCCGTCATTTCCGAACCCATGGTCGCACCGATATAGACGCCGTTGCTCCAATTGTACGCCTGGAAGACCAGCGGCACGTCGGACATGCGGCGGCCGCCGAAAACTATCGCGCTCAGCGGCACACCATTGGGATCTTCCCAAGCGGAGTCGATCGTCGGGCATTGGCTCGCGGGTGCCGTAAACCGCGCATTGGGGTGGGCGGCCTTGCGCCCGCAATCCGGAGTCCAATCCTGGCCGGTCCAGTCCTTGAGTTTCGCCGGCGCCTGTTCCGTCATCTCCTCCCACCAGACATCACCATCCGGGGTCAGGGCGCAATTGGTGAAAATCGTATTCCGGGACGCCGAGAGCATGGCGTTGGGATTTGACTTCATCGAAGTGCCGGGCGCAACTCCGAAATAGCCGTACTCCGGATTGATGGCATGGAGGCGGCCATCGGGTCCGGGTTTGATCCAGGCAATGTCATCCCCCACGGTCCAGACTTTCCAACCCTTGTCCAGAAACGGTTTCGGCGGGATGATCATGGCAAAATTGGTCTTGCCGCAGGCGGAGGGGAATGCGGCGGCCACATAGGTCTTTTCCCCCTTGGGATCTTCCACGCCGAGGATGAGCATGTGCTCGGCCATCCAGCCTTCATCCCTCGCCATGTTGGAGGCGATGCGAAGCGCAAAACATTTCTTGCCTAACAAAGCGTTACCGCCGTATCCGCTGCCGTACGACCAGATCTCGCGGGTCTCGGGAAAGTGGACGATGTATTTCGTTTCCTTGTTGCAGGGCCAGGATACGTCTTTCCGGCCTTTTTCCAGCGGCATGCCCACGGAATGCAGGCAGGGCACGATGAATTTTTCCGTCGTGTCCATGAAATCGAACACGCTCTGGCCCATGCGGGTCATGATGCGCATGTTCACCACGACATAGGGCGAGTCGCTCAGTTCCACGCCCACATGGCTGATTGGAGAGCCCAGCGGGCCCATGCTGAAGGGAATGACATACATCGTGCGCCCGTGCATGCAGCCTTTGAACACGCCCTTCAACAGGGTTCGCATTTCATGCGGCTCCATCCAGTTGTTGGTCGGCCCGGCGTCTTCCTTGCTCCTGCTGCAGATAAAGGTGCGGTCTTCCACTCGGGCGACATCGCTTGGGTCTGAAAAAGCGGCAAAACTGTTCGGGCGTTTCTCTGCGTTCAATTTGGTAAAGGTCCCGCTTTTGACCATCATCGCGCAAAGCTGATCGTATTCCGCCTGCGAGCCGTCGCAGAAATGAACCTGTTCCGGTTCGCATAATTCCGCCATTTTGCCGATCCATTTGAGGAGGATTTCGTTCCTGGTTTTTCCGTTGCCGACTGCTTTATAGTTCATGGGATATCTCGTTGGAGCTTGAAGCGTGTTTTATCAATAATTGTCTTGTGCCGGATGCTGCGTCCCGGTTGATTCCGAAACAGAAGCCCTCGGCGGACGAAGATTAAATATGAAGGCAGCCCGGCGATCAACTCTTTTATTAGTTTTTTTAATAATTAACTTTGATATTGGGTCTCATATTTATAAACTCATGTCTTACAGTGTATTAACCCATCAGAGATGATCTCGGTTATCCATGCCAAATTCCTGCGCAAAAGGCTTGATCGTTTTGCATCCTTCCACACTGTTTCCTGATGCCCGTTCTCTCTGTAACAAACCTGGCCAAGAACTATGGCTCGTTGGCAGCGCTCGATGGCTTGGATCTTAGCGTTGAAGCCGGACAGGTGTTCGGCTTGCTGGGCCCCAATGGCAGCGGCAAAACCACCCTGTTGGCCATCCTCCTCGATGTCATTCATTCCTCCCGCGGCAGCTTTGCGTGGTTTGACGGCCAGGAAGGACAAAATGCCCGAAAGCGCATCGGGGGACTGTTGGAAACACCGAACTTTTACCCCTACCTCAATGCCGACCAGAACCTTTCCATTGTTGCTTCGATCAAACGAGCGCCGAATCCTCAGATCGATTCGTTGCTGGAGCTGGTGCAGTTGAAGGAGCGCCGCGGTTCCGCCTACAAAACCTATTCTCTTGGAATGAAACAGCGCCTGGCGCTGGCGGCCTGTTTGGTCGGCGACCCGGATGTGTTGATACTCGACGAACCCACCAACGGCCTGGACCCCGAAGGCATGATCGAAGTGCGGCACATCATCCAAAAAATAGCCGCGCAGGGCAAAACCATCATCCTCGCCAGCCATATCCTGGATGAAGTCGAAAAAATCTGTTCCCATGTGGCCATCATCAAAAAAGGGAAACTTCTGGCGTCGGGCGCCGTCGGCTCGATCCTCAGCGACCAACCCACGGTCGAGGCCGGCGCGTCAGACATTGAAAAACTTTTCCAGCTCCTTTCCAAGACCCCCTTTGTCAAAAAAATCACCCGCAAGGACCAGCGCCTGTATCTGGAGTTGGAACCGGGGCGGCAGCCCGGCGAATTGAACCGGCTGGCCTTTGAACAGGGCATTGTCCTCGACCACCTGGTCTCGAAGCGCCAAAGCCTGGAAGTTGAATTTCTGGAGATCACACGAAAATGAACCCGCTGCACTTGTTAGAGCTCGAGTGGAAAAAATATTTTCCAAACGGAACGTTCCGCGTCATCGCCGCCCTCTATGCCGGTTCTTTTGTCCTGGTCTTGTGTTTGGCGCGTCTCATTGGCCGCAGCATGACGTTCACTTCAAACGGCGCCAGCTATAATCCCACCGCCGATCTTTTTGTTTATCCGCACAATTGGGAACTGGTGGCATGGATCGGGAGTTGGATGAATGTCTTTCTGCTCGGATTTCTGGGGGTTTTCATGATTACCCTGGAGTTCGGCAACCGGACCCTGCGGCAGAGCGTTATTTTCGGCATGACCCGGCTGGAAGTGGCCGCGTCGAAACTGGTCTGGGCCGTTGCGCTGGCTTTGGCGGCGACCGGATTCTATGTCCTCCTGGTTTTTGCCGGGGAAGTTCTGGACGGTGGGGGACTGGGTCTGCCGCAGGCGGGCTGTGTCCTGCGTTATTTCCTGCAGGCGCTGGGCTATCTTTTCCTGGGAACTTTGCTGGGTTTTTTAATCCGTCAGACGGCCCTGGCCGCATTGGCTTATCTGGCCTATGTGCTCGTTTTGGAATCGGCCTGCCGTTGGATCTTTTATTTTGCCGTGGCCAAGACCCGGCTGCTTTTGCTGCTTCCCGGCCAGGTGCTGGGCGCTTTGGCGCCGCTGCCCGTTCCGGAGTCGGTCAATCACATGGTCAACTCGAATGCAGCAACCCAGCCGCTTTCCTCCGCTGCAGTTGTGCTGGCCGCATTGCTTTACCTCGGCCTGTTTGCGGCAGTGTTTTGCCGGAGAATCGTCAAATCCGACCTCTGACCCGGATGCGTCACACGGTTCTGAAAACCCCTGCAAAGTGTCCTGCTCCAAAGTGTGGCAGGAGCAGGGGTGCGGCAACATCCGGGTTATAAGCAAAACCGCCTGAATGGGATTTTTTTGAAATGGAGCCGCCTTATTTTGAGGAGGTTCTGCAGCAGTCTTCCTGCCGGGTTTGCGCCTACGGCTTTACTTCAAGCCCGGTGCGCCGTGCAAATTTCGATTGCTGGCTGTCAAAAGTCAAAAACACGTGGATACCCAAAATCTGGACGCTTGCCACATGAAGCAAAACATCAGCGCTCGTTTTCCCGTTGTTTCAAAATAGATGCGACTGGGTTGAAAACCTTTTTGCCATGCGCTGCCTGGAGGCGCTTTTTGATGTCTGGCCAGCGGGCGCGCCTTTTGTGCGCATTGCCAGGGATCAGGATTTTTTACCGCCGGGGACAGGCTTGGGCTTGTCTTGTTTTGGTTTTTTGACTTCTTTTCGACGACTGTTGTTGCCTTTGCCCATAAACACTCCTATTTTTTCTTTTCCGCGTTCTGTCTGCTGGCAATCGCGTTTTGCTTTTGCTGGTTTGCGCCGGCCTTTTTGGCTGCCTGCTGGGATTTCTGCTTCTGATTCGATTTCGGGGATCTGTCGCCCATATGGATTTCCTTTCCTTCGGATTTAAGTTGACCCGCGGAAAAATGAAAATTCCGAAGGAAAGGACAATCTGCGCTTCTTTGCGGGGAATAGCAATCGGGATATGCCTGTGCCAGCGAGAATGGCACATTTCATGCGTGCGACTCCGCCGCCAAGTGTTCGGGATGCTCGACAATAACCTGGCGGGCGGTATTCTTAATTACGGGCAAATCATGCAGACTTGGCCTATAGAACAAACCCCGTTTCTCATCTTTGCCGCGATATGCGCCGCCGCTTTGGCGGTCCAGTATGCGTGGCTTCGGAATGTAAAATACGCGCGGTTGCCCTGGCTGGTCTGGGTTTTGGCAATCCTGTTGCTGTGCCTGGGTTGGAATATGTCGGAACAGGCCGGCCAGAGGGAACTCAATCGTATTCAAAGTCTCACGCTGGATTTTGCGCAACTCTACGCCGACGAGATGGAGAAGCGTGGACACTGGAAATTATCAAGCACTGCCGCGGCAAATGATCCGCTTTACCTGAACCTGATTCAAACCGAGATCAACTGGGAAAAATTGAACCCGGATGTCAGCGATATTTATACGCTTCGCAAACTGCCCAATGGGAAAAATGTTTTCATCGTTGATTCTGAAACGGACTACAACCACAACGGCGTGTATGACGGGGAGCGCGAGGAACGCACGCCCATCGGTGAAGTTTACGACAAGGCGGACGAAGGATTGGAACGCGCTTTTCGCGGGGAGGCCAACTTCGCCCTCGTTCCGATTACTGATCGTTGGGGCACCTGGGTCAGCGCGTATGTGCCGCTGCACGATCCTTGGGGACGGGTGGAGGGCGCACTGGGCGTGGATTTTGACGCCCACGAATTCATGAGCGCCATTCTCAACGCGAAATTACGTGTCATCAGTTTGGTGGCGTTGTTACAGCTTGTGCTGCTGGGTGCGAGCACGTTGAATTCGGTGCTGCGGGCGCAGATCGTTGAGCGCAAAAGAAATGAGGCCCAGTTATTGCAATCCCAGAAACTCGAAACCGTCGGCAAACTGGCGGGCGGTGTGGCCCACGAATTTAACAGCATCCTGACCGCCATCATCTGCCGCAGCGAATTGCTGCACGGCGATCTTCCGGCTGGGAGCCCCCTGTCCGAAAGCACGGCCGAAATCAAAAAAGCCGCCGCGCGCGCCGCGACGCTGACCCGGCAACTCCTGGCCTATGGGCGCAGACAATTCCTGCAACCGGAAGCCCTTGATCTGAACGCCGTCCTGGCCGGGATGGAAAACACCCTGCGCCATTTGATGGGCGAGGGCACGGACCTGCGCATTGTTCCGACTGCCGGACTCAAGGCGGTGAATGCGGACCTCGGACAGATAGAAGAGGTCATCATCAACCTCGCAATGAACGCTGCGGATGCCATGCCCAACGGCGGCAAACTCACGCTCGAAACCGCCAACATAACGTTCGGCGAGGAAAGCATGGGCCGTGATGCGGAATTGAAGCCGGGTGGCTATGTGATGCTGGCGATCACCGACACCGGTACAGGCATGAGCGAGGAGCTAAGGTCGCGCGTGTTCGAGCCGTTCTTTACGACCAAGGACATCGGCCAGGGCACGGGTTTGGGATTATCCAGTTGTTATGGCATCATCAAGCAAAGCGGCGGGCATATCAGCGTCTATAGCGAGCCCGGCCGGGGCACGACCTTCAAAATTTATCTACCACAAGTTGAACCGCAGACGAAGACCCCGATCCAAAGTCCCGCTCCGCCTGATTTGCCGGGCGGGACGGAAGCCGTTCTGGTGGTTGAGGACGATTCCGCCCTGCGCGAGATGGCCGCAGTCTTGTTGGCGCGACTGGGTTACACTGTATTTACAGCAGCCGATGGCAATGAAGCCCTAAAGCTGATGCAAAGGCGGGACATTAAGCGCATTGACTTGCTGTTCACCGATGTGGTCATGCCCCACATGACAGGCCAGGAATTGTCCGAACGTGTCGTTGCGTTATATCCTGGAGTGAAGATTCTCTTCACCTCCGCCTACACGGAGAATGCCATTGTGCATCAGGGCGTGCTAGACAAGGGCGCGGTGCTTCTGCAAAAACCGTTCACGCCATCCGATCTGGCCCGCAAACTGAGGGAAGTGCTGGATCAGCCGGGTGCCCCAAGTTGACATGGGCGGGTCCGCATTTTTTCTGGAATCTGGGCTTCAGCAACTTGACATTTAAGGCCGTTTGCAGGCAGAATCCGGCGTGGTGGCGGATCCTGCCGAAGTGATAAATTAACAATTCAAAAAAGAATGCCCATGAACCTCGTCATTAAAAACCTGCTGGCCCTGTCATTCATTGCAACCGCTGGAACCTGTTTCGGCCAGGACAAGCCTGAGAGCCGTGAAGATTTGGAAAAAATAGCGAAGGGCCTGAAATACCAGCAGGGGGAAATTAATCTGCAATCCGGTCTGGCGAAGCTCAACGTCCCGTCCGGGTTTCGTTATTTGGGACCCGAGGACGCGGAGACAGTCCTTGTGAAACTGTGGCGCAATCCTCCCGGCGGGAAGTCCCTGGGCATGCTGCTCCCTGAGAACACAGGACCTCTGCAGGAGGATTGCTGGGCCGTTACCATTTCCTACAACGATGACGGCTACGTCAAGGACAACGATGCCAGCAAGATCAATTACACGGATTTGCTCAAAAAGATGCAGGAAGGCGCCCGTGAAGACAACAAAGAGAGAGTCAAGGCCGGTTATCCGGAAATTGAGCTGATCGGGTGGGCGGCACCACCTCGTTATGATTCGGCCACGCACAAGCTCTACTGGGCCAAGGAAATACAATTCGGTGGGGAAAAGGCCAGGACCCTCAATTACAACATCCGGATCCTGGGCAGGCGCGGTGTGTTGGTATTGAATGTCATATCAGGCATGAACCAGCTCGCCGAGATTGAGGGCAAGACGCCTGAAATCCTGGCCATGGTCGATTTCAACGAGGGCAACCGTTATGCGGATTTCGATCCCAAGGTAGACCGGATTGCCACGTACGGGCTTGCGGCCTTGGTTGCGGGCGGGGTTGCGGCCAAGCTTGGCCTTTTCAAAATGCTTTGGGTTTTTATCCTGGCTGCAAAAAAGTTCATCATTCTGGGCGCCATTGCGGTCGTGGTCTGGGTTAAAAAGCTGTTTGGCAAAGGCACGCAAAACAACGCCTGAAATTGAGCGCCTGAATTGTTGAAATCCGCCAGGCGTTTGTAAATTCAGGCTGCCTCAGGCTGCCTCAGGCTGCAATAGGCAGCCTGATGTTCAGGATTCTGCTCAGATTATTTTCAACCCTGCGGTATTCCTTTGACAGCTCTCCAAGAATCTGGCGGCAGGGGGGTATTTCACCGTCACAGGCGTATTGTTCCATCGCCCAGGCCAGCCACAACAGCCGGGTGGCGCCGATATAAGCGCTGCTGCCCTTGATTTCATGCGCAGTCTCTCGAATCCTTTCATTTTCCTCCAGCACGACACCCGTGGCCAGTTCCTTGAGGAGCGTTGGCATTTGTTCCAGGAAAATACCCAGAAACGACAGCATGGAGTCTTCGTCCAAATCTTCCACAAGCTGGGCCACGTTGACTGTGCCGGGTTCCATTTGTTCAGGTTCAAATAATGGGTTCATATCATGATCCTTCCGTAGAGTTGATTTCCGAATAGGTACTGTTCCTGTGGAAGAGTGGCATGGGCTGTGCCACAAATCCGCCAAAGACGATTTCCCTCTGTAACGGGAAGCAGACAGGCATTTAAAGCGCGCCTGGGGCCTTGAAATCTTGAAAATCTTTTTCCAATCTGAAATTTTGTTTTCAAGTCGCTGGGTGAGAAAAATCAGGAGTAGGGGCAAGTGGCAGGCGGGCTATTTGTTTTTCTAATGACTATATCAGTATATAAATAATGCCCTTAGGGTAAGGATATTCTCTTTACCTGTGTGAACCTATTCCATAATTTGGGTTGTCTCTTGCATTGGGAGAACAGCCATGAAACTCAAATGGGTAGCTGCTGCAGTTGTTTTAGCTTCCATGCTCATTGGCTGGGAAATTTGGCATTTCCCACATACATCTGCCGATAAGGCCGCAGTAGATCCCCGTATTGCGGCTCGCGCCCATTTAAGCCATGCCAGTTTTCCGGGTTTAACCGGAGCGGGCCAGCCGGCTGCAAGCAGCTTGGCTCAAGCGCTAGGGCAGATTAATTCCTTTCGAGTTGTTCCAGCGAAACAGAACCTCAAGATGGCTGACATGGGGAGCCAGGATTTCCTGAAGAACGCGCAAAGACTGGCTTATCGTGATGATCTACCCAACGCAGCGGGCGAATTCCGCCGCGTGAGTTTGTATCGGACCGACATGAAATATCCGCTGGTTCGAGTTGAAGAAACCCGGATTCAAGAGCCCAATGGCAACTCAGTCCTTCTGGCGCAAGATGCTGCCGTTGCGGATCATGTGGTGGTGGAGCTTCAACCCGGGGCCACGGTGGCTGATGTTAGCCAAATTGCGGCACAAAATGGAGCGACAGTACTCAAGCCGATGCATACTCCGGGTTTTTATCTTTTGCAGTTACCCAATCCGAACCTCGACAGTCTTCCGCTTGCGATTCAAACCTTTGGCAAATCGGCGAAGGTGCTGAAGTACGTTGAAGCTGATTCGATCCTGCATGCGACCCTTGTGCCGAATGATCCGAATTTTTCGGGTGAATGGGGTCTGAATAACACAGGCCAAACTTCCGGCAAACCGCATGCGGACATTGATGCGACCGATGCGTGGGGCATCATTAACAGCAGTCCCAATGTAGTCGTGGCCGTACTCGATACGGGCATTGATTTTAATCACCCGGATCTGGCCGCAAATATCTGGACCAATCCTAATCCGGGCAGCGACCCGGGCTACATCAATGACACGCACGGCTGGAATTTTTATGCGGACAATAACAATCCGCAGGACGATCACTTCCACGGCACCCATGTTTCCGGCACGATTGGAGCCCTTGGCAACAACGGCCAGGGTGTCGCAGGCGTCACCTGGCATGTCAAAATCATGCCGCTGAAGTTTCTTTCCTCGAATGGCAGCGGTTATACGAGCGACGCGGTGGACGGCATTAATTACGCAACCTACATGGGTGCGAAGATCATCTCCAACTCATGGGGCGGTGGCGCTTACTCGCAGGCGCTGAAGAATGCCATTGATGCGGCCAATACGGCGGGCGTTTTATTCGTGGTGGCTGCCGGCAATAATGGCGCCAATACAGATCTCACGCCGTCTTATCCCTCCTGTTACGCGAGTCCAAACATTCTTTCGGTTGCGGCTACGGATGCCAACGATCAATTGGCGAGTTTCTCCAATTACGGCACGAAGACAGTCGCCCTGGCCGCGCCGGGTGTGGGGGTTTTGAGCACATTTCCGACAGTTGCAACCGCGGCTATGAGCAGCTACGGATTGCCGACCAGTTATGGCCAGATCAGCGGAACGTCGATGGCCACGCCCCATGTCAGCGGCGCGGCGGCGCTGGCTTTGGCCGAAAACCCCTCTTTAACGGTTGCGCAACTCAAAAGCCTGCTGATTCAGCGGACGGATCAACTTTCGCAGCTTGCGGGATTGATTCAAACCTCGGGCCGTTTGAACCTTTATAACGTGGTTAATCTCAATTGGCAGCCCAAGACCGCCCAGCTTCAGATGAGCAGCATTTCCCTTAACGATAGTGAGGGCAACAATGACGGTTATGCCAATCCAGGCGAGCTTATCCGCCTGATTCCGACACTTTTAAATGTTGGCGGCCAAGCTGCGGGTAACGTCACCGTGCAGATTGTTTCCAATCAGGCGACCGCCACGGTGCTTACAAGCACTGTCACAGTGGGTTCCTTGCAGCCCTATCAACCCTATGTGGTGGGCACCCCATTCCGCATCCAACTAAGTGGAGCCTTGCAGGACAATGCTGTTCTTACGTTCGATGTTGTGATTCGCGCCACAGGCCTTCCGGATGTGCATGCCCCAGCCACTGTAGTTGTGTCGAAACCAAAAGGCTTCGTGGAAGCCACGGTGAATTTCTCATGCGGTGAAATGAAAGCCGATACTGCGCGCAATTTGGTCTATGTAATCGACAGAACCGATCACCGGGTTCTGGAGATTGATACCGCCTTGGGGCAGCTCACCGCTTATGCGTCGCTTGATGATGGCGCGGTGGGAGGAAACTCACCCAGCGTGACCGGCCAGCTTGCTGTTTCACTGGATGGGACTCGCCTTTACGTCGCGCTTACCGCCGCTCAGAAAATCCAGGTGTTTTCGTTGCCAGATTTATCGCCTCTGGTCAGCTTACCTCTGGATTTCTCGCCCTACGGTCTGGCTTGCGGGGTGAATGGCCGTCTTTATGCGTCTTCCACCGATTACTGGGGTAAAATCCGCGAAGTCAACACGTCCAATGGGCTCGACATACAGTCCTTTGACAAAGGCGGTAATCAGCAATTCTACAAGCAAGCGCTTCTCCGTACGAGCCAGTATGGTACAAACCTCTATGTTGGTGAAACCGGACTCTACACGGTGGGCGGCCCAGGTTACATCTATCAGTACAATATTTCAGGCGGAACCGCCTCTCTCCTGCAAACCTTCCCGTTTGTCCAGGTTTATCTGAATGATTTCGCTGTTGATGAACAACAGAATCGCATGTACACGCTCAATGGCGGAATTTACGGCGTCGAAGTCACCGATATGCTCACGGGTGATTACGGCAATGTTTATCCATTTGGCAGTGCTTATGGAGAGGCCGTCGCCTTTCTTCCGAACGACTCTGTTATTTATGGAGCTTCGGGTGATCCTTACAGCGGAAATATCCGGAAATTCAATCGTGCCGATGGAACGACTCTTGGCGACTATGTTGTTGGCACGAATGGCAAGCCTGTTTCACCGCGGGGAATCGCGATTACTCCAAACGGCAATATTCTTTATATCAAGGCGGGGTCTGGCGGTGGATCGATCCTTGGTTTGATCGGTGGAAACTCGCTGGCCATTAATAATCCGCCTCCTCCGCCAACCGGATCGGCCATCAATCTTTCGACAGTGGCTTTTTCCGATGTGGAAGGCAATGGCGATTCTGTTCCGAACAGCGGGGAGATTGTCAGTCTCACGCCAACCTTGCTCAATACGGGCGGCCAGTCTGCGACCAATGTGTCCATCAGCCTTGCTGCTGGCACGGGAGCCTCCCTCCTTTCCCCCTCTTCGCAAACGTTAGGTACTGTGGCGGCGGGAGCCTCTTCGGTTGCCGGCGCTTACCGGATTCAACTGGCATCCGGTTTGGCTGATGGAACGGCCATAACTTTCACCTTCACCGCGAATTGGGATACGGGCCAATCGAAACAGTTTATCTATGCCATCGTGGTCCGTGCCACACCGTCGAGAGGGGAGCTTGCCTCTACTTTGCAGTTCGGGGAAATCCTGGCCGACCAGCAACGCAACATCGTTTATGTCGTTGATAAGCGCTACCTCCGGGTACTTCTTTTCGATACGGATGCCGGGCATATTAATTCCGCAGTGCCCATTGGGGGCTTGGCGACGGTTAACGGTGCTCCGCCTGCGCCCGGGATGATGGCCGAATCGGTCGATGGCTCGCGCCTCTATCTTGCGTTGCCGCAATCACAGATCATCCAGGTTTTTTCACTTCCTGATATGACATCGCTTGCGCAATGGTCTTACAGTTTCCAACCGGAAAGCCTGGCCTGTGATGCATTGGGGAGAATCTATTGTACAACAAACGATGCCACACAAAAGCTGGTTCAAATCAATGCCACAACCGGGGCGGTGCTTAGCCAAACGGGCCCGGGATTTGTTGTGTCCGGTATTCTTCGGCGCAACGCGGCTGGGACTGAACTTTATGGCAGCCTGAGCAACCAGATTTACCGCTTTTCAACTGCAGGAGCAGGTGCGCCCACGCAGCTTTCCATTTTGACAGCCGGTTCTTCCAGTTTATACATACGGGACTTTGCCGTCGATGAACAGGCTGATGTATTTTATGCCATATTGAGCGATGGCAAACTGACTCTTGTGCCGCTTAACGGCGGATCCGTGACGAGTTGGAATCTAAACCAGTCATGGGGCTCGGCGGTTTCTTACGTCCCCGGCCGCAGCGATGTTCTTGGCGCTTCCGATTACTGGTATGGCGGCGGCATCCGGCGTTTTTCCAGAGCAAACGGCAGCACCCTTCAGGATTATGTTATCACCAATAATGCTGATTCCATTACATATCGTGGATTGGCGACAACTCAAAACGGCCGGACAGTCTATGTGAAAGCCCGTTGGGACGGATCCAGCACCGCCAATACAGTTGATGGTTATGATTACTCGCTGGGTATGATTGGGGGCGCGGTCGATCTTGATGTTCCGCCTGGGGTGCCGATTGGCCTTAAGGGCGTTGTTGTCACGGATCCCGCTCCCGGCAGTGCCGATGGCTATGTGCATCCCGGACAGACGGTTCAACTCAGCCCCACTTTTAAAAATTTCAGCAATTTTCAGATTTCAAATGTTTCGGTGGATCTGCTTTGTTCGGATCCTTTGGCCACCCTGCAAACGCCAATGACTGATGTTGTTGGGAATGTCAGCAGTTATGTGAGTTTTACCCCGTCGCCGAATTTCAAGGTTGCCATAAGTCCATCTGCAACCGATGGCCACGAAATTAAACTGACTTTCCGGGTTAACTACAACAATGGTACCCAGCAATTGATTTCCTATTCGCTCTTTGTCGCGGCTTCATTGACGGCTGAGACCCAGGTTAATTTTCAAATTGGATCAGTGATTGCGGACCGCACACGTGATCTGGCTTATGTCGTGGACAATACGAACCTTCGTCTGCTGGCGATTGATACGGATGCCGGTGTGACCAGCAAAACTGCCAAGTTGGTGGCTGCCCCGGGGTCAGGTGGGATGGCCATTTCCCCAGATGGAACTCAACTTTACATTGCCCTCACAGGGGCCCGGCAAGTCCAGGTCTTTCAACTGCCCGGGCTGACCCAGTCGGATATTATCAATCTCAATTTTCAGCCGGTCAGCCTCGCTGTCGCATCGGATGGCAGGCTCTATGCCTCTTCCACTGCCGGGTGGGGTTATCTTTATCAGATTGATCCCGCGACGGGGCAAACCCTGGGACAATTTGGGCAGAGGACATATTATAGCGGCCCGACTATTAAAACCAATGGCGACTCAAGTTCTTTGTTTGTCGTTGAACTGGGACTGAGTGGCTCTAGCTCTGTTGATCAATATATTGTTAGTAGTTCGAGCGTTCCCAATTTTACCCATGCCTATCCCTTTGTTCTTGAAAATACCATAGACATTGCCATTGACGACGATTACGCGCGCATTTATTCGGCCAGCGGCGGGGTTTATGGAGTGGGCGTCACAGAAATGAATACCGGAGTGGGGAATATTGTCTGGCCTTACGGGCAGCCCTACTCCAGTGCCGTCTGTTTCCTGCAGGGATCAAATTTTGTTTACGGAGCCGCTCCTTACAATCTGATTCGCCGGTTCAATCGTGCCAATGGTGCTCCCTTGGCTGATTTTCCGGTTGTTAACTCGCAAATCATGAATCGAGGTGTAGTCATAACAGCGAATGGCCATCTTCTCTATGTCAAATCAACATCTCTCGGACTTATTGGCAATTCATCTTTGAACATCAATTCAACCAGTGCCGCGCCGACGATTTATCTCGGCGGAGACCAGACCATCCGGCTTTCCCAGGCCGCCACACTCTCGGCCAGCGTCACCGGTTCTTCGAGCAGCCTTCCCATCGCATGGAAAATGCTCAATGGTCCGCAAAAAGCCACATTCAGTTCGGTGAATTCAGTTTCCTCGTCCGGCATTAATCCCAGTGTGAGCTTTTCGGCGCCGGGAACCTATCGTGTGAGCGGTACGGTGACCGATGGCAGTTTGACTGGGAGCGACGCGATTAACATCACGGTCTTGCCCGATCCTCCCGCCGTTTCCGTCACCGCCACGAATCCGGTCGCGATTAATAATGTGGCCAACGGCCAATTGACCTTCACACGAACAGGTGCATCGGCGGGGAGTCTGGCTGTTTCGTATGCGGTAGCGGGTACGGCGCATAGCGGCGTTGATTACGTGGCCTTGTTGGGAACGGCCACCATTCCAGATGGAGCTGCTTCCATTACCATCCCCGTTGTCGCCAATGCCGGTGCTGCGCCAAATAGCACCGTCGTGGCCACTGTCGCTTCATCGGCCAATTATCAGCTTGGCGTATCCCAGCAGGCGTCGGTCACAATCGCAAATCTCTCCTTCAACAATTGGGCAGCTGCCACTTTGGCCAATTATTCGACGGGACAGCAAGCTGCCACCGTCAGTCCCGCCGGTGATGGCATTTCCAATCTGATGAAATATGCCTTGGGCCTTAACCCCTTGCTCTATTACAGCCCCGGTTCTCCTGCAATGCCTGCGACGCAACTCCAGTCGTTTTCTTCCGCCAATTATCTGACGCTCTCGTACACACAACTGCAGAACGCCAGCGACATTCATTACATTGTCCAGGTTTCCTCCGACTTGGTAAACTGGCATTCTGGCCCCACTTATACCACCCAGGTTTCCTCAACTCCGAACGGCGATTCCACAGCGACAGTGGTTGTACGGGATCTGACACCCGTGAGTTCTGCAGCCGCGCGATTCATACGCCTTCAGGTAACACAACCTTGATTTTGTTCCTTGGGGCTCCGTTGACAGCGGGGGGGTCTTGCCTCTAATTTCAATGCGCGCCTGGTATTGCCAACCCAGGCGTCCAATACGGAAATGGCCCGAGTGGTGGAATGGCAGACACACAGGACTTAAAATCCTGTGCTCAGAAATGGGCGTGCGGGTTCGAGTCCCGCCTCGGGCACCACTTTGGGAAACAAGATTTAACGCCAAGCCGCCATGCGCTTGCAGCGCACGCGAAGGCGCAGGAAATTTTTTTTAACCACGAAAGATACGAACAAAGGATTGGCCGCAAACTCCGACATTCGTCGCGAGCGGGAAGGCGCAAAAAGCGCAAAAGAGGTTTAACGCGGATAGCACAAATTCCCGCAGATATTGGAAAGCTTAAAACTTGATATGACAGGAAGATCGCGGAAGAAAGGATGATTGATGAAGTAAGATTGCTGAGCGCTGACAGCCGAGAGCCGAAGGCATTTTCATTTTATCTCCAGCATCTCTCCGCGGTACCGATGGGCGATTTTCCGGATGTCCTTCTCATGCTCGGGCTTGATCTGAAACACAACAAAATGAATGGATGCCGGCACCGGCCTCGCTGCCTGCAGTTTTTCAATCGCCTTTTCCAATCGCTCCAGCGGCACTTGCTCGCTTTCCCCGTCCGCGCCAGTCAGCTGAAAATCACAGTCGGACAAAATATAAATCACATCGGGATTCATCCGGAAAGCCGCCTCGATTACAAACTCGATGCCGTTGGGCCGGGCCGAAACCACCCCGCGCCCGCCCAAGGTGCCGGTGCTGCGGAATTCCTTTTCCAGCCATTCAAGGGCGGCCCGCTTGTTCTCGTCCGTTGGCGCCACGGGCTGGTTTCTGAACGGAAGATAGTTCCGCGTGAACTGGACCAGTCCAAACGCCGTATCGATCCCGATGCTGTTGATGAGTTTTCCCGTCTCGTCCTTGATCCGGCTCAAGGGAATCCCGGAATGCCCGGCCTTGGTCAGCACGCTCTTTGACACATCAAACAGGACGACAACGCAGCGCCCGGCGGATTCGATTCCAAAAAACTTGAATCCCGCGCCCAGACCCGGCCCAATGCCTCCGCCTCCGTTGCCTGCTCCAGAACCGTTGCCCGATCCCATTCCGGCCATTCCAGAGATGGATTGGGACAGCGCTTGAGAGGGGTTGAAATCCGCCAGTTGATCGGTTTGCACCTGCGGCAAATCGGGCAGCGCAAATGCCGTCTCGCGCGTGCTCATGAGTTTCTGCTCCAAAGCCGGACGGGGTGAGGCGCCTTCCAATTCCGCACCGGCGATTTTGGGATCGATCATTTGCGGTGGAATAACGACGGCCTTTTTTGCTTCAAAAACCGCCTGGGGCGGTGCGAGATATCGCGCCACGATCCAGACCCCCGCAGCCAGCCCGGCAACCGCATGAATCCCGAGACTGAACATCAAGAGCCCGGCGATAATCCGGCGTCGGCGCGACTTAGCCTGCATGTCTCAATCCTTTCTGGAAATCCGCTGCTTGCCTTTTTGCATTTCCTGCCTGTGGTATGAATCAATGTGCTGGGAACATGCAGGCTATTAACCCGGATGCCTGTTCTGCCCGGTCTTTTGACAAGACGCTCTGCAGGTTTTTTTAGAAGTGGGAGAGGCATCCGGGTTACTCCTCTTCATCCGCCACGGCGAAACTCACTCCGTGGATTCCGGCGAGTGCGCAGGCGTTCATCACATCGGCAATCCGCTGGTGCCGCGCCTCGTCATCCACCGCCAGCGTAATGAGTGCCTCCGCACGATAGGCTGCACACGCTTCCTTGAATCTGCGCAGCGTCACCACCAGTTGCGGCATTTCGGCTTGTGTGGAGCTGTCCACCGGCATGTCGTTCAGGAACACGCTGCCGTCCTTCCGGATTTCAATGCGTTGTTCATCAGGCAATTCCAGCGCCTGTTCCTGCGCAACCGTTCCGGGCAGTGTCATGCTCAAATCCGCTTCCGGTTTGATGGGCTTGGACGTGATGATGTAAAAAAAGAGCAGCAGAAAACAAACATCGATCATGGGGGCAATCTGCAGTTCCACCTGCGGATGATGGATGCGTCTGGGAGCGCTCATGAGGGTGCCTGGTTTCTATTTTTGATAGGCCCCGAAAGCCACCTCGATGGCGCCCGCCTCGGCGGCGCTCCTCATGATTTGCTTGATTTGAACCGCCGGGGTATGGGCATCCGCCCTAACATAAATCTTCAACGGCGGGCATTCCTTGAGCCTCTTTTTCAGATAGGACTTTAGCTCTTTAGGCGTTACAAGCTGGTCGCCGGCGTAAATCTTGCCGGTCCCGTCAATATTCACCACGTCCCGCCCGCTGATGTCCTTGGGAATCCCCGCAGAAGCCGCCAGTGGCAAAGCGATTGTCTTCAATTTTTGGCCCTGCATCAATTTGCCAGTCAGCATGAAAAAGAACAGGAGCAACATGGTGACATCGATCATCGGCGCGATCTGCAAGCCGACTTCCTCCAAATGCGGGCGCCTGAGCCTGCGTCGCGCGCTGTTCATGGGCTATTGCCGGGCTGCCGTGGCGGCGGGGATATAAGCCGTCAGGCCGGTTGGTTTTTGAAGGCTTTCTGAAGAAACCTCGCCGGTGAAAAGATCCAGCATGGTGGAGAGGGTTTTGTGCAGATCGGCCATTTGGGCCTGCGCCTGGCCGCGAAAATAAAAATACAAAAACATCGAGGGGATTGCCAAAAAGAGGCCGCCGGCCGTGGCCACCAGCGCTTCGCCAATTCCACCCGCGAGCTCGGTTGCTTCCGCCTTGCCCGCCGTCAAGGCGGAGAAACTGCTGATCATCCCGATCACGGTTCCGAGCAGTCCGATCATCGGTGCCATGACCGCCAGGGTGTTCAGATAATTGATCACGACCATCATTTTTGTCTCCTCGCGGAAACATTCATCGGCCACGGCATTTTCCATGGCGGTTTTATTGAACATATCGCGCTCGAAATTGGCTTTAACCAGGGCCGACATAAGGGCTGCGCTCAGCGGGCCGGGATATTGTCTGCAAAGTTGGAAAGCGCCCGCCACATCGCGTTGGCTCATGAGTTCGTTCAAGGCATTGACGAGGGTGTCGGGCATCAGCCGACTTTTGCGGTAGCTCAAACCGCAGAACCCGCTCAAGGCGATCATGCCGACGGAGCAAAGCGCGATCAAGTGCATGACGGGACCGCCGTCGCGATAGATGTCCAGCAGGCTTTTGTCGCGGGCTTTATTTGTCGCACCGGCTTTTTCCGGAACAGCCGGGAGGCTTTGGGCGGAAACGCAGGGGAGGGGAAGCAATGCCAGAGCGAGGCAAAGGGCAATGTATCGGAGTCTTTTCATTTTGGCCTTCTTCGAACCAGCGATTTCTGGACGTGTTGGCCATTGAAGATTAAGAATGGCCAAAAGAGCAATCAAAATTTGACCTACTGACAAGATATTAACTCAATCGACGTCGGATTGCAATAAATCTAGCATATCGTTGACACAATCCAGTCATATAGAATAAGAATGGAAGAATATCGAATGCATAATTCAGGGCCTATATCCGCTTAAAACTTACAAATCCGCCGCCGGACGGATTCGCGGGGTGCGAGCTGAATTTTTAAATGGAGTCCAACCACAATCGAGGCAAGGTCATGGCTCGAAACCGATCATGGGTTTGGGCGACACCGGTGATGGTGCGAGCAGAGGAAGCAGCTTCTGATAAATATCACGCAGTGCCTTGTCGTGGACGAGGAGGGTTTTGTCAATCTGTGCCAAGCATTTCAAAATCCCGGCGTTGGCCGCAATCTGCTCCCGCATTTGGATAAAGGCCCGCACCACATAGACACTCATGGCAACTGCCTGTGGGCTATTCAGTACAGTGGCAGCCATGATGGCACCATGCTCGGTGAGGACGTAGGGCAGGTAACGAGGATCACGATGTCGCTGCGAACCGGTCACAATTTGTGACCGGTTCAGCGCAACAGCTTCATCACGAGACATTTCCGATTTTGAACTTGCAGTATGCGATCTCAACTTGAGCCATTCCTCGGGTGTAAGTTGGAATCGGAAATCAATGGGAAATCGCTCTTCGTTGCGTTTCACGGCTTGGTTAAAGACCTTTGTCGGTACGCCATAAAGCTCGGCCAGATTGGCATCCAGAATCGCCTTCTGACCGCGCAGATTCAGAATCAAGGTTTCAATGGGCCGGCCGGTTTTCATAAAATAAAGGATTCCGAAGGGATTATTCTGGGAGCCTGAGTAAAAACCCAAGCTTGAGCAGGACAGGTTTTGCCAGACCGTTCATTGTGTATTTACATGTCAGATAACCCTGATATTCCATATGTTATGTGACAAAAATGTCGTGTATCCCGTGAATTTTACGAAAAACCGACAATGGACAACGCCCAATTTTATTATTATCCGACATTTTTGTCGGCCATAGAGCTATTAATCTACACAAGATTTGTTCGATAAACCCCATGTTAGGCGAAAAAAGATTATGAAGAAATATCCTTTGATTGGGATTCTTATCCTTCTCACTATTTTTCCCGCTCATGGTGGTGGTAGTGTTGAGTGGGATTTTCATGCGTTACCTATTCTGAAAAAGCATCCGGAATTATTGGCGGTTATCGAGAAATCATTAGAAGTATCTCAAACTGGAAATGGAATTCGTTTAGGGAAGGATGCGGGAAAGGAAGTGGGAAAAAGAATTTCACCATACGAGTTTCCTGCAAGAATAAAGGGTTCGACTGGTCCCTATGATTTGATTTTGATTATTCATGACGCTTCAGGCGCACATGATATGGGTGATATGGAGACTTGGATTGAAATTAGAACTAAGAAAAAAGACGACTAACAATGGCATGGAGCCGAGACGCTACAGCGGGTGGGGCGTTCAATCACGGAAAATGCTGGGGAGGCATTTTCCGTGCCTTCACTGTGATTGCTTGACGTGCCAATGTCGTCCAATATCCTATGGTGTCGCCAGATCGTGAAGCGTGCAGCTCATGCCTGACGTTCAGTCATAATAATATGAGCCTCCTCAATGAAATTGACTATAGGCGGACTTTCCTTGAGCCGATGATTCGCATTGAGGGAGGCGAGAATCCTTCTTTTGATTTTTGGCCGTACGTTGAAGGAATACCCAAAGAGGATTATGGAGGATACGATTGTTCTGACGGTTCTGTTAACTTTGTCTGGCGATCATCGGATGCTCGCTACGAACACGTCCTAATTAATACAAAAGAAGATAAGGATGTTTTCATGGTTATTATTCTCGATAGATCAAAGAAGACGGTAGTTGGTCATCGCCTTTTAGACTTGAAAATGGAATATGGACTTAGAGACTAAAACAAGACCGAATCGGGTCGCCCTGACTGACCTGATAGGCCAGTCAAGGCTCCCACACCACCCGCCGGTTCCAGAGAGCCGTGGGTGAGCTTGATGTTGCATGGGCAAATCTTGTGATACGCTCTTTTAACGATCAACTTGTTAGTGCGGGTGAAGCGGTGTCGCGCCTCGCGCTTGCTGCGGCTTGCCACCGCACTCCAAATAAACCCGTGCGCGTCAAAAAGCCACGTTGACGCCGCCGTTGATGCTCTGGCTTTGGTAATCGGCGTTGAGTTCCGCGTCATAGCCGAGGAAGACAGAAATGGTATTGCTGATGGCGGCATTGATCTGCAGGCCCATCGCCGCGTTGTCGCGTCCCACGGTATCATCAAGGGAGGTGCCAAAGGAACCGCCCGCGCCGTCCGCAAATTGCGAACTGACGCTTTTGCCATTGTCCAAAAACTCATGCTGCCACATTGCGTATGTTTTCCAACTCCACTGGATGCCCCAGGCCGGCGCTGTCCAGGCCAGTTTGACCCCCAAACTTGACTTCAGACTCTCCGCATCAAACGGATTGACCTTCAAATTGAGTGAATCCGCGCCCGTTTCGGTATAACCGTTCACAAAGAGCTTGTTGTACTGGAGCCTACCCGTCGGACCCAGGGTAAAAATGCCGGTATGGTAATCATACCCGCCACCGAGAAACGTGTTGAATTCCATGCCATCAGGGGTTCCTAGCGCATTCCGGTTCAATCCGCCGAAGTTAATGTTTCGCTTCACCTCATAGCTGTTCCAGGCCCCGCCCACATAGCTGTCGGCATACCAACCCGTTTTGAGGTCCTTCAATTTGGGGTCGAAATAACTTGCGTAGAAGCCGAATTTGGCCGAATTCACATCCACTTTGCTCCCGTGCTGGTCCACGTTGGCTTCGCTTCCTGCATAGCCGGTTGCAAAACCCAGTACGAAATTTTTTGCGATTCGGTAATCGGCGCCCAGGGTCAGTCCGCCCGTGGTGAAGTCATAACCGGGCCCGTTTAATCCGCCTTCCACATTGCCGAACTGGCCGGTGCCGCTGGCAAAAAAGCCCCAGGGATTATCCGAAGACATGGTAAATGGGGATGACGCAGGATGCAGTGCGGAACCTGGCCCGCCGGAGCCCGCATCCGCCCATAGGGGAGCATCCATCCGCAAGCTGCCATCCATATTATAAAATGCCAGATTGTTGACGCTCAACCCCGTTGAGCCGCCGCGAATCTCGGCCAGGCGGCTTTCAAGGTTGTGAAATTGCGTGTTGTTATAGGAAAAACAAATTCTGGAAAGCGCCGCCAGTTGCTCCGGAGTCAGTTGGTCCAGGACGGCCGCCAAATCCCCCGGAGGCAGATTGTTCAAAAGAGGCAGGATGGTCTGGTCCAAATCGGGAGGCAGGTTTGGAGATGTAAACAAGGGCGTCAGCATGTCCGCAATATTCTTCTGGTTCACGGTCAGATTGAGAGCGCCAAAATTCGGCGCCCCACCCGCTATGAGGAGCAAATCGGCCGGGTCATAGCGCAGGGTGAAGGCGCCCAAAACCAGATTCGTGAACGATCCTGTCACTGTGCTTGCCGTGGCAATCGTCAATTCCGTGCCGCGCGGCGTGGTCGTGCTCAGGTCATGCACCGTCAAGGTGCCGCCATTGATAATAATGTTTCCGGTGACATTGAGCAGGTCCGCGTTGAGTCCATCCACATTGACGGACCAGTTGCTTCCCGATTCCGTGGTAAAGTCGCCGCCCACCGAATGGGTCCCCGTCGTGATGGTCCTGCGGTAGAAGGAGCCAAAATTGTCGATGCTTCCGTTATAATTGCCTTTGCCGGACAAGATGGCGCCGGCCTCAACCGTCACCAGCGCGCTTGAAAGTGTTGCCCTGTTGATGAGGTGGCCGCCCTGAACATCGGTATTGCCGGTGTAGGTATTGCTTTTGTTAAACACCAGTGTGCCGCTCCCCGTCTTGTTGATTCCATAACTGCCACCGCTCTCATCAATCACGCCATTCCATCGCAAGGTGGCACCGCTATCCACGGTAATGGTGCTGTTTGCCTTGAGTTTGGCGGCGTGGGTGGAAGTGACGCTAGCCACCGCTTCCAGTCCGCCGCCATTGAAAATCACTGTGCCGCCGTTGCCCAGGCTGTTGTCGTTGTTGATGACGACGTTGCCCTTGTTGATTTTCGTATTGCCGGTGTAGGTGTTGCTTCCGAACAAATCCAGATTACCGCTGCCTGTCTTGATCAGGTCGCCGCCGCCGCTGATTGTGCCGCTCCATGTGAGGGTCGAACCGCCATCGACATTGATCGTGCCATCGCTATTGAGCTTCGCATTGTGGTTGGATGTCACATTCGCCACCGCTTCCAGAGAGCCTCCGCTGAAGATCACTTTACCGGCTGTCCCGAGTGTGTTGTCGCCCAGGCTGTTGTCGTTGTTGATTGCGACATTGCCATTATTAAGTTTTGTGTCGCCGGTGTAGCTGTTGGTTCCAGACAAATTCAGTTCACCGTTGCCTTTCTTGATGACGCCATTGCTGCTGCTGCCGTCCGCTATCGTACCGCTCCAGGTCAAAGTTGTGCCACCGGCCACATCGAATGTGGCATTGGCTTCCAACGTTGTGGCGCGGTTTGTGGTGATGTCCGCCGTTGTTTTCAGGGTGCCGCCGGAAAACGTCACCGTTCCGCCGGCATTGCCCAGATTTGTGTCCGAACTGATCGAGACAACACCTCCCTGAAAATTGGTTCCACCGGTGTAGGTGTTGGTTCCTGTAACCGTGGTAAGGCCGCCCGTATGGTTGTAAACCACGCTCACAGGAGTTGTCGGGAGAAGGCCCTGGTCTTGAATCTTGATGTTCAAAGCCAGACTGCCCGTACCGGCCCCTGCGATGGTAATAGTCGGGGAGGCTGTGTTCGAAACAGTCAAAAATGCGTCGGCCAACAACCCGCCCGTCGCGCCATTGAAGGTCACATTGCCACTGCCATTGACATCGATCTCATTTGTCCGGATCGAACTGGGCAAAAGCGTATTTTGCGGCACGGTGATGGTGTATGATTCGGTGCTGTTGTTGAATACGATTTTTTGAATATTCGCTTGATAGGCCGTGTCGGCCGTAATGGTGACGCCGAACACCTTGAATTTGGTGCGGGTTTGAACCTGCACATTGGTTTGGGACGATGTGTCATCAAACACAACGGTGTCGCTGCTCCCCGGAAAGGATGATCCTCCCCAGTTTGCCCTGTTATTATAGACATTCCCTGAAACGCTCGACGTGGAATTCCATCGGTTGTCTTTCGATCCGGTCCATGTGATGGTGGCCGCCTTCAATTGGGCCGGGCAGATTGCAAATAACGTACAAGCGCTCAAAACCAGAACGCTTGCAGGTCGGATGGCAACCGCTTGAAAACGCAGCGACTTAAATCCCGTCCAATTCCAACCAAACTCCTTGTGAGTGAATAACATAACCAGATCCTTTCGCAGCCTTACAACCTTGAATTTCGATTCCTAAAACCAGCTAGATAAAAGCTTTTTCAGAAAAGCGCAACTATTTTAAACTTACTTAATATTTTTAATATCTTATGGCTTCATAAGCCTGAATTACATGCAAATGGAGGCCTCAAAACCAGCAACCAAGAACCAGGAACGACTTTCCTCCACTACTCCGCCCCGCTCCATTTCATGAGGCCGGCGGCAATCCGGCGGCGGGCACCACGGGGCGTCGCTTCCGAAACTGCGGAAAAAATCCGCTGAAACCAGGAGGTCCAGGCAATCGCGCCTCTTCCGGCCAGCAGCCGCATCGCGGCCCGCACCACGTCGTCCACCGACTGGCTGCGCGCAAAAAAGCGCGGGCTCATTCCGGCAACCTGCTGGAACTCGGTCGCCACCGGTCCGGGACACAGGCAGCAGACCTGCACCCCTTCGCGGCGCAATTCCTCATGCAGGGCTTCGCTGAATGAAACGACGAATGCCTTGCTCGCGGCATAAACCGAAAAATAGGGCACCGGCTGGAATGCGGCCGTGGAGGCCAGGTTCAGCACAAATCCATTTCCCGAACGCCGGATCTGAGGCAGGAACAGGCGGGTCAACTCCACCAGGGCCGACATGTTCACCTGCATCATGCGTCCGATTTCATTGGCTGACAACTTGCTGAAACTTTTATTGAAACCCAACCCCGCATTGTTCGCCAGGCCCATGACCCGCCATTTCTTTTTCTTGCAGGCTGCCGCAAGGCGGCCCGGCCCTGATGGGTCGTTCAAATCCGCCGCCACCCATTCCACGCGTGTCTGTGAGGATAGCTCCCGGGCCAGAGCTTTCAGCCGGTCCCGCCGCCGGGCGGTCAGGATCAGAGGCTGGCCGCGCCGCGCAAACTCGCGCGCAAGGCCCTCTCCAATTCCGCTGCTGGCGCCTGTGATCAAGACATAACATTTCGGGTCGGGCTGAAACATCCCTGATCTTTATCAGACGCCGCCGTAATGGACACAAAAAACAGGCCAATCCCCTCTATCAAGAGGGGCGGAAAGTGAGCTCAGCGAACGCTTCGGAGTGTGTGCGTGTTTTTTCTGGATTGCCGCGTCGTCGGGCGTTGCCCTCCTCCTCGTCCGCCGCGGCGGAACGCGGTTCACTCGCGATGTTTATCGGAGTTGCGTGGGGCATTGTGTCGACGAAGCATGTTGGCCCGGGCTATTCGTCATCGCGAGAATCCAAACCTTCAAAGAAGGTGTTTTGAGCGGAAATGAACGTGGGTTCGTGAGAGAAGCACCGAAGGTGCGGCCCATACCAGCCTGGGGCATCGCCCCAGGAATATGAATAGTGTAAAACCTCAAGCCCTGTAGGGGCGCGCTAACGCATGCCGGAGTTTGTGCCCGCTGGGCTTGCCCAAGAGGCGGACGGAACCCATTCAGGGTTCCGGGTGATTTTTTGATTTTACCCAGGGTAGCTCGTTCCTCGCAACCCTGGGCTGAAAGACGAAACGCCGTTGGCGTTTTAGCTAACATTTTATATTTCAACATCCTGCCCGATATGTTCATTAGGAGGCCCATCTGGAACACTCGCGACGCATGTCGGAGTTGGGCCGTGGCGATCCAGTACTTGTGTATAACGGCAAGCTTGTCAGGGGGATATTCGAGTTTTCAGTCTTCCGCCTTCGCCAAGTCTATGGCGGACAGGTAAGTGTAAAGTCTTAAGCACAAGCATTCCTTCGTGGCTTCGTGTGAGAAATATGCGTTTTTCCAGCCTGCGTCTTGGCTCACCACGGCGAGTCCGTTCTGTGGCGGACGCGCGCCGCAGGCGCATGGTTCGCACACGGGACGAATCCGTCCTTTGGCGGACGTCTCTGCGTTAAAAATCCGCGGCTCACAAAAAAATTCATTGGCCTATCGGCAACAGGTACTATGCTCTCCGCATGAATCGCGTCGGAATCGGCTATGATGTCCACCGTTTGGTGGAAGGCAGAAAATTAATCCTCGGAGGGGTGGAGATCCCGCATCATCTGGGTCTGGACGGACATTCCGACGCCGATGTGCTGATTCATGCCATCGCCGACGCCTTGCTCGGCGCCATCGGCTCCTCCGATATCGGCCATCATTTTCCCAACTCCGATCCCAAATGGAAAAACGTTTCCAGCCTGGTCTTTCTCCATGAAATCCGGGTCATGCTGCAAAAAAAAGGCGCCATGATCAATAATATCGATGCCACGCTCATTGCCGAAGCGCCGAAAATTGTGCCCCACATTCCCGCCATGAAAAAGGCTTTGGCTGAAGCGCTGATTGTCACGATGGATCGCATCGGCATCAAGGCCACCACGAATGAAACGATGGGATTTGTGGGGCGGAAGGAAGGAATCTCAGCTTTCGCGGTCGCAAGCGTTGAATTGCCATAAGCCCATGGCGAAATCCAAGTTTATCACTTTTGAAGGTTCGGAGGGTTGCGGTAAAACCACCCAAATCCAACTCCTGACGGATTGGCTGGTACAGCGCGGCGCTTCCGTCCTGTGTTGCCGCGAACCGGGAGGGACTCCCTTGGGCGAAGCCGTGCGCCATTTGTTGAAGCATGATCCTGCGGGGGAGGGAATGGCAGCCGAGACGGAGCTTTTGCTTTTTGCCGCCAGCCGGGCCGAGCTTGTGCGCAAAGTCATCTTCCCCGCCCTGCAAAAAGGGGCTTGGATCATCTGTGACCGGTTTCACGACTCCACGTCCGTTTACCAGGGCATTGCCCGCGGGTTGAATGCGCAGGCCGTCAATGCCATCAATGCCTTTGCCATCAATGGCGCCCGGCCTTCGCTCACTCTCGTCCTGGACCTGGACGCCTCGGAAGCGCGCAACCGCATGTTGCGCCGTCCGCGTCCGGTGGGGGAAAGCGACCGCATGGAAAACGAGCCGATCGGGTTCTATGAAAAAGTCACGGAAGGTTACCGGGTCCTTGCGCGGAACGAACCGGAGCGCGTCAAATTGATTCCGGCTTCGGGTTCCCGGGACGAAGTATTTCAAAAAATCATCAAGGAGCTGAAAGATGCCTTTCCCGGCGGACTGGATTGAAGAACGGCTGCTGGCCGCCTCGTCGGAAAACCGGCTGGCCCATGCCTATCTTTTTACTGGGTCTAATATAGACGATCTGCTGGCCCTCTTCCACCGGGTTGCCGCGCGGTTGTTGAAATCCCGCGGCCCCTCCCATCCCGACCTCCACATCATCCAGCCGGAGTCCAAGTCCCGGCGCCTGACCATCGAGCAGGTGCGGCAGTTGGAACACCAGCTTCAGCTCAGGGCCCGCGACGGCGAACTCAAGGTTGCGGGGATCGTGGCCGCCGACCGCATGTGCATCGGGTCCGCCGAGGCGGCCAACGCTTTCCTGAAAACGTTGGAAGAGCCCCCGGCGCATACGGTGATTTTTTTGCTTTCAGACCGCCCGGAACAACTATTGCCCACCATTCGCTCCCGCTGCCTTGTCCTGCCGCTCGAATCCGAGGCCGCCGTGAAGCCTGAAGCCGGAGACGCCGGGTGGATGAAAAATTGGTGGAAGCTGGACGGCCATGCGGCGGACCAAGCCTACCGTCGGGCGGGGCTTTTGGCTGCGCACTGGAAAACGTTACGTGAAGCTGCCGAGCTAAAATTCAAGGATCAGGATGAAGATGACAGCCGGAATGCCATGCTGGAGGCCGAGTTTTTGCTGGCGCGGGACAACAGCCTGCGTGCGCTGATTCATTACTGCTGGGAACAGGGCAAGGGCGGGGAGGGGCGCTTGAAAGCGGTGGGCATCGTGGAAGGGCTGGAGGAATTGCGTTATGCTTTAAGCCGAAATCTGGAGCAAAATTTGGCCTTGGAACGCACTTTTCTAATGGTTGGCGGCCTAATTCATGAGGATATTTAGCTATAACGCTATAGTTAAATTCCGTTGACCTTCGTCCCAATTGATTTAATTTCATACCCTGAAGGAGATACTCAGGGTGGAACTCAAAGAAATCAAAGCTGTCATCGATCTCATGTCCCGCAACGGACTGACTGAATTCGAACTCGAACGGGACAATTTTAAAATCCGGATCTGCAAATCCTCTGCGGGTGGAAGCCCGCAGTTCACCGTCCATGCGCCCGTACCGCAGGCTTTGCCCGGATCATCCCCACAACCTTTTTCTCCGGCGCCCGCCGCTCCTGCCAAACAAAATCTTCCCACCATCAACTCGCCCATGGTCGGCACCTTTTACCGCTCCCCGTCGCCCGACTCCGCCGCCTATGTCGAGCCCGGCGCCGAGGTAAATGAAGAAACCGTGGTCTGTATCATCGAAGCCATGAAAGTCATGAACGAAATCAAGGCCGAGATGAAAGGGGTGATTACCGAAATTTTGGTGGAAGGCGGAAAACCCGTCGAATTCGGCCAGCCCCTGTTCTCAATTAAACCTCTCTAGTTCCACTTTTACTTCCTTTCTACCGGGCTAAAGTCGTCATGTTTGATAAAGTTTTGATCGCCAATCGGGGTGAAATCGCGCTCCGCATCATCCGGGCCTGCAAGGAGCTGGGCGTCCACACCGTGGCCGTTTACTCCGAGGCGGATGCCGACTCCATCCATGTCCATGTCGCCGATGAGGCCATTTGCATCGGCAAAGGCGCCGGCACCGAAAGTTACCTCAAGATCGACCGGATCATCAGCGCGGCGGAAATCTCCGATGTCGATGCCATCCATCCCGGTTATGGATTTCTTTCCGAACGGGCCCACTTCGCCGAAGTCTGCCAGAGTTGCAACATCACTTTCATCGGCCCCTCCGCCAATGCCATTAAACGAATGGGCGACAAAGCTTCCGCGCGCGAAACAGCGCGAAAAGCGGGCGTGCCCATCACACCCGGCAGCGATGGACCGGTCGATACCGAGCAGGAAGCTGTTAAAGTCGCAAAAAAAATCGGTTACCCGGTCATGATCAAGGCCGTGGCCGGCGGCGGCGGCAAGGGGATGCGGCCGGCGCACAACGATGTCAGTCTCATCCAGGGATTCCATGCCGCGCGGCTCGAAGCGGAAAAAGCCTTTGGCAACCCGTCCATTTACATCGAAAAACTCATCGAAAATCCGCACCACATCGAGTTCCAGATCATGGGCGACAAAAAAGGGAAAATCGTCCATGTCGGGGAACGCGACTGCTCCATCCAGCGCCGCAACCAAAAGCTGCTGGAAGAGTCACCCTCGCCGCTCATGACGGCCGAACTGCGCAAGAAAATGGGGCGCGCCGCCATCAAGCTGGCGCAGGAAGTCGAGTATGAGAATGCCGGCACGATTGAATTTCTGGTTGATGACGACGGAAATTATTATTTCATGGAAATGAACACCCGCATCCAGGTTGAGCATCCCGTCACGGAGGAGGTTTACGGCGTGGATCTGGTGAAGGAACAAATCCGCATCGCAGCGGGTGAACCGCTGGGCAAGGACTTCGACGATTTGAAACCCCTGCGCCATGCCATTGAATTCCGCATTAATGCCGAGGATCCCTTCAACGATTTCCGCCCGTCGCCCGGCAAAATCGACCTCTATTACCCGCCGGGCGGCCATGGCATCCGCATGGATTCGCATGTCTATGGCGGCTACTCCATTCCGCCGTATTACGACTCCATGATCGGCAAACTCATCGCCTACGGGCATGACCGGAAAACAGCGCTCAGCAGGCTCAGCCGCGCCCTGGACGAAATTGTCATCCGGGGAATTGCCACCACCATTCCGTTAGGTCAGATCATCCTTCGCGACGTCGAATTCCGCCGCGGAAAGTATTCCACTCATTTTGTGCAGGACCTCCTTGAACAAAAGGGCCAGTTGATGCCCAAGTATGACCAGAAATGAGCTTTTGGAGCGGCTCGCGGCCGCCCGGCTGTATGCCATTCTGGACGCGGCCTATTCCGATCCGGCCCGATGGCCCGATCTTGCGGCAAAAATAATCCGGGGCGGCGCGGGTGTCATCCAGGTCCGGGCCAAGAAAGCCTCCGCCTCCCAGGTACTGGAATGGGCGCAATCCATCCGGAACATCACGCGTGAAAACAAAGTCCCCCTCATCATTAATGATCATCCGGGGATTGTCCGAATCTGCGATGCGGATGGCTGTCATGTGGGCCAGGACGATCTGCCGCTGGAGCAGGTGCGCGCGCTCATCGGACCGGAGAAAGTGGCCGGAAAATCCACCCATTCGCTGGAGCAAGCCCTGGCGGCCCGGGAGGATGGGGCCGATTACATCGGGTTCGGCCCGATTTTTGCGACACCGACCAAGCCGGACTACGCGCCCATCGGCGCCGAAATCATCCGGGCCATGAGCGGTCAAATTTCAGTTCCGGCTTTTTGCATCGGCGGGATCAAAAAGGAAAACGTGGCGCAATTGAAGGAGCTTGGCGCGCAACGAGTTGTTATTGTCTCGGGCCTGCTCCAGGCCGGAGATCCCGAATCCTATGCCCGGGACGTGCTGGAGCGGTTGAAATAGCAGCACCTCCATTTCTTACTCTTAATCTTAATCCTGCTCTATCTCCAACTCCAACTCTCAGAAAATGATGATTGCTGAGGGGGGATTGCTGAAGGCTGAGAGCTGACAGCCGATAGCTGAGAGCCGCAGGATTAGGATTAGAGCATATTGTATTTATTCTGCCGCACGTTCATACATTCCGCCGCGGCGGACGAGGAGCGCAGCGACGTGGCAATCCAGAAACCAACTTATGGGTATGGAGTGGATCGCCACGGCCCAACTCCGACATGCGTCGCGAGTGTTCCAGATGGGCCTCCTAATGAACAGTTGTGACAACATGTTGAAAGATGGGATGTTAGCTAAAACGCCAACGGCGTTTCGTCCTTCAGCCCAGGGTTGTCCGGCTCCGACGGACTACCCTGGGTAAAATAAAAAAATCACCCCGAACCCTGAAAGCGGTTCCGTCCGCCTCTTGGGCAAGCCCAGCGGGCACAAACTCCGGCATG
The DNA here is from genome assembly GCA_028713655.1 of Candidatus Methylacidiphilales bacterium. Taxonomy (NCBI): domain Bacteria; kingdom Pseudomonadati; phylum Verrucomicrobiota; class Methylacidiphilae; order Methylacidiphilales; species Methylacidiphilales bacterium. The sequence continues at coordinate 153,641 of JAQTNW010000001.1, forward strand.
CGTTAGCGCGCCCCTACAGGGCTTGAGGTTTTACACTATTCATATTCCTGGGGCGATGCCCCAGGCTGGTATGGGCCGCACCTTCGGTGCTTCTCTCACGAACCCACGTTCATTCCTGCTCAAAACACCTTCTTTGAAGGTTTGGTTTCTCGCGATGACGCGACAATATAAACGCAATTTGCTCTAAGATTAAGAGTAAGCGTACGAGGTAGAGATAACCTTCAGCAATCTGACTTCTGCATTCAGCATTCTGCCTTCCGCCTAATCATCAATCTTACTTCATCAATCCTCAATCCTCCTTTCCCCATCGAATCAGTTGCCGCCTTCCGGTTTCTCCTGTAGGATTCCCATCGTGTTTTTGGTTCCTGATTTGAATTTCGATTTGCTGGCCCGGTACAATGTTTCCGGACCGCGCTACACCAGCTATCCCACGGCCCCCCAGTTTACGGAAAAATTCACAGGGCCCGATCTTTTGGAGGAAATCCGCCGGACCCATTTGGAGAAAAATCCGCCGCCCCTTTCGCTCTATTATCACCTGCCGTTTTGCAAGTCGGTCTGTTTTTATTGCGGTTGCAACGTGACTTTCACCCGGGACCGCTCGCGCGGGAACGCGTACATCGAGGCCCTGAGGCAGGAGATGGATTTGGTGATGCCGTATCTCAAGCCGCGGCGTCCGGTGGTTCAATTGCATTGGGGAGGGGGCACGCCGACCTTTTGCACGCCGGAACAATTGAGCCGGCTTTTTGGATCGATCCGGGAGCGCTTTGAATTCGCCCCGGACGCGGAGATCGGCGTCGAGGTCGATCCGCGCGAAACGTCCCCCGAACACCTGCAGGTCCTTGGAAGCGTTGGTTTCAATCGTTTGTCAGTCGGCATCCAGGATTTTGACCCGAAAGTCCAGGAAGCGGTCAACCGGCTGCAGTCCGAGGAGGCGACGCGCGCCACGATTGACGAAGCCCGGAAAAACGGATTTCAAAGCGTGTCGGTCGATCTCATGTATGGGCTGCCCCTGCAAACGGCCTCAACCTTCGCCACCACGCTGGATCGGGTGCTGGCGCTGGATCCGGACCGCCTTGCGCTGTTTAATTTCGCCTATCTTCCCGCCCAGATCCGGCACCAGAAGGCCATCCGCGAGGCCGATTTGCCGTCCCCGCGCGAAAAGCTGGCGATCTTCAAGCTTGCGGTCGAACGGTTGTTAGGGGCGGGGTATGCCTACATCGGGATGGATCATTTTGCCAAACCCGGGGATGATCTGCGCCTCGCGCAGGCTGCCGGAAAACTGCACCGTAATTTCCAGGGCTACACCACCCATGCCGAGGCCGACCTCTATGCGTTCGGCGTTTCCTCCATCAGCAGCCTGGGCCGGGTTTATGCGCAGAACCGCAAAAAAGTGGGGGAATACATGGCGGAAGTGGAGGCGGGACGCCTGCCCGTGATGCGCGGGCTTCGGTTGACCGACGAGGACCTGCTCCGGCGCCATGTCATCATGCGGTTGATGTGCGATTTTGAACTGGACATGGAACGGGTGGAACGCGAATTCGGCATCGACTTTCACGAACATTTTTCCCCCGCGCTGGAAACGCTCAAGCCGATGGAAGAGGCGGGCCTCCTCGAGATCCTGCCGTCCAAAATCACGGTGCGGCCGACCGGAAGGTTCCTGATCCGGAACATCGCGATGTGTTTCGACGCCTATCTTCAGGGGTCGGCAGTCCAATATTCGAGGACAGTTTAAAGTCTTAAGTTCGCCCCGGCGAATCCGTCCTGTGGCGGATTTTAAGCAGGAGCATCCTGTAAATCCTGTTCATCCTGTCCGCCTTTCGTGCTTTCGTGTGTTTAGCGGGCAATCCTGTGCTTGTCCCTGCCCTCGGCCTGCTTCTGAATTCTGCATTCCGAATTCTTCATTTTTCTCGCCTCGAATCGCAGAGGCCTGCATTCTCATTTCCTTTCATGAAAATTTGCGACGCCACCCAGTTTTATTCCGAAGTCGGGGGCGGGGTCCGGCGTTATCTGACCGAAAAACGGAATTACATCCTCAAGCACACCACGCATGAGCATGTCTTGGTCATTCCGGGAGACCGCACCGAGGTGATCCGGGAGGGAAGGCTGACGACCTGCAAGGTGCGCTCGCCCAAGGTCAACCGGACCTCGCGTTACCGCATTTTGTTGAACACGCCGCGGGCGGAGGAACTCATCGCCCGGGAAAAGCCGGATTTGATTGAATCAGGCGACCCGTATCATCTGGGCTGGCGGATGATCGATGCCGGGCGCCGGCTGGGCATTCCGGTGGTTGGGTTTTATCATTCGCATTTTCCGGAGGCGTATCTGCGCACGGTTTTGAAATATTGCGGCGGCTGGCTGCGGGACGTGGGGATGGCGTATGCCCGGGATTACATCTGCCGGCTTTACAACAACTTTGACAATACGCTGGTGCCATCCCAGTTTTTGTCGGACCTGCTGCGCGAATGGGGCATCCGGCATACCGTGCCGGTGCATCTGGGGGTGGACACGGACGTGTTCCATCCCGATCCGGGCAACGCGGCCGCGCGTTCGGAGCTGGGGTTCCGGGACGACTCCATCCTGCTCCTGTATGTCGGCCGCCTGGCGGGAGAAAAAAACACCCGCGTCCTGCTCGACACGTTCAAAATCCTCGCGCGGGACCGGGAAAACCGCTTTGAATTTCTCATCATGGGCGATGGCGGATTGCGCCAGGCGCTGCTGGACACGCAGGCGAAATTGCCCCAATTAAAATGGATTTCGTATTGCGGCGACCCCGCCGAACTGGCCCGGTATTACCGCATGGCGGACCTGTTTGTGCATCCCGGCGTGTGCGAGACGTTCGGGTTGGTGACAATGGAAAGTCAGGCATGCGGCTGTCCCGTCGTCGGCATCCGGGGCAGTTACATGGACACCAATATTTTCGCGGGCCTGGAATATTGGGCGGATGAAAACAAGGCCGCGGCGCTCGCGCGGGCGATCCGGCGCTATACCGGGCTCGACCGCAGGAAGCTGGGTTCCATTGCAAGCGGCGTGGTGCGGGAGCGCTATGGCTGGACCCGTGTGTTCGAGAAGATTATTTCGATTTATGTGGATGAGATACGGCGCAAGCGCGCCAGCCTGCAGCATGGCGCCCTGTTCCAGGAGGACTGATGGAAGAACCCAATTTCAAAATCCGGCATTATGAACCGCGCGACCGCGAGGCTGTGCGGCGCATTTGTTGCGAGACGGGCTTTCTGGGGAACCCGGTCGATCCGGTGTTCGAGGACCGTGAATTGTTCGCGAATTTTCTGACGGCGTATTATACCGATGCCGAGCCGGAATCCAGCGTGGTGCTGGAAAGCGGCGGCGAGGTGAGGGGTTACATCATGGGGTGCCGGCATCCTGACCGGCAGTCGCGCTACAATCTGCGGGTTTTTGCGGCCGGTCTTGGGAAACTGCTGTTCCGGTTTTTATTCCGCTATCAGGGCAACACGCGGCGTTATATCTGGTGGCTGCTGACGCGCGGGAGAAAGGAAGTGCCGTTCACGCCCAAAGGCATGGCGCATTTCCATATCAACCTGCTGCCGGATGTGCGGAGCGTGCCGCAGACGCGCGCGGTGATCGATTTTTTCCTGGATTATCTCGTGCGCTCGGGCGAGAAGGCGGTTTACGGGCAGGTCGTGACATTTGAAAAGCGCCGCGGGGAGCGGATGTTCGCCCGCTACGGGTTTGTCGTCCGGGACTCGGTCGAGGTCACGAAATACCGGAAGTATGTGGAGACGCCGGTTTATCTGTTTACGGTCGTGAAGGATTTGTCAGCCGGGGCAAAGCTGTACGACCAGGATTTGAGGAAATAAAATGCAGAAGTCGGAATGCAGGAGTTGGAATTCAGAAGTCAGAATGTAGAATTCAGAATTAAGGTGCCAGGCACAGTCAGAACATAGGCTTAAGACTTTAAACTGGCGCAAGCTGTATCAATCCCCCTGATAAGGGGGAAGACAAGGGGGTTGTCTGTTGCCTGAAATCGAAAGCGGCGTCGCACCCTTCCTTCTTGCCACCGCACTCCATATTAATTCCAGCTCTCAGTTTTTAGACTTTTGCTTTTGTGCTGCTTCTGAATCCTGGCTACTGAATTCTCGCTTCCTGATCTTTGCGCTCTTCCTGTAATATCAAGTTTTAAGTCTTAAGTTTTAAGCCGGATTCTGGCTTCTGGCTTCTTCATTTCCTCAGCCTTCTTCATTCATCGGCGCGCACGGAGGAATCGTCTTACAGCATTGTGATTGCCAGCCATGTGAATCACAAGGGCACGGCCCCTTCTGGTAAAAACAAACCGAAGATCGAGATCCCAACGAAATTCGTAATGGCCGCCGCCCAGGTCCCGAATGCCCAAACCCGCATGGCGGTGGGGAAAACCGAAGCATGCCGACAGTTGGCGCAATTGCCCGTTTAGCTGATCCAATCTGTCATCCGGCCAATCGGAAAGGGCCTTGAGCGCCTTGCGGTCAAACTCGATCTCGAACGAGTCTTTTGACGCTTCCGGTCCAGCGGACGGTTTTTCCGCCGGCCATCTTTTCTTTGGTTTCATCATCCAATCTTGCGGTGATGCGCTTCATCTCATCTGGAGTAATCCCGTATTCCTTGAAAACATAATCGGGAATGACCTTTGTGGGGCGCAGAACAAACACCTCATTTTTGAAAACGATTCCCAGGTTTGCTCCTTTGGATACGCGGCCAAGCACACGGCTCAGATTCTTGCGCGCTTCGGTGGGAGTTAATAATTCAACCGTGGCGAGGCTCATCACTCAATGACTAGCAGAGACGCAATTGCGGCGCAATCTTTATCCCGGTTTTTCAGTTCTCAGTTCTCGGGCTTAAATTCAAGTTTTAAGTTCGCCCCGGCGAATCCGTCCGGTGGCGGATTTGTAAGTTTAAAGTTTTAAGCTTCTGCTTCTATCTGCGTGTATCTGTGTTATCTGCGGTTAAACCTTCTTATCCTCTTTTTGTGTCTTTTGCGCCTTTTCGCGGCCAATCCTTTGTTCGTGTCTTTCGTGCTTTTCGTGGTTAACTCCTTTCCCGTAGAATATTTTGATTCCTGATGAAACATCTGATCGTATCCCTGCATGACCTCCATCCCGGCTCGCTTGACGCGGTCCGCGGGCAGATCGATTGCCTGAAAACGCTGGGCATTTCCAATTTTTCCATTCTCGCCGTGCCGCATTTTCATCATCAGAAGCGACTGAAAGATCATGCCGGAATGCTCAAATTCCTGGACGAGCGCAGCCAGGCCGGGGACGACCTGGTGATCCACGGCTTTTATCATGACCGGAGCGACCGCGGCGGCGGCCCGCTTTTTTGGACAAAATTTTACACAGCCAACGAAGCGGAATTTTTGGATTTGAGCGACGGGGAAGCCCGGCATCGGGTCGAGACCGCCCTCGAAATTTGGAGGGAGCATGGCTGGCCCGCCAACGGATTTATCGCCCCGGCCTGGCTCCTGCCGCGCGCGCAGGATGTCTTGTTGAAGCGGATGGGATTTTCCTACACCACGCGTTTGGGCGGGATTCATCTGCTGAGGAAGGGCATGGAGATGGCGTCGCAATCCCTGTGCTACAGCACGCGGGCGGAATGGCGCCGGAAAATCTCGCTGCTCTGGAACCCTTTCCTGTTTAAACGCCTGGTCGGCCGCCAGGTGGTGCGGCTCAGCCTCCATCCGGACGACCTGAACCATCCGCCCATCCGGGAGCAAATCCTGGAAATCGCGGGAATGGCCTTGGCGGCGGGATACGAACCCGTAACGTACTCCGCGTATGCTGAAATGTGACCTCCAGGCGCACTCCTGCCATTCCGACAGGCCCACCCAGTGGGTGCTGCGAAAGTTGGGTGTTCCGGAAAGCTACACAAAGCCCGCCGACCTCTACGACATCCTGAAGCGGAAGGGCTTTGATTTCGTCACCATCACCGATCACAACCGGCTGGAAGGGTGCCTCGAAATCGCCGGGCGTCCGGGCGTGTTCCTGAGCGAGACCGTCACAACGTACTTTCCCGAAGACGGCTGCAAGATCCATATTTTGGTCTGGAACCTGACGGAACAGGACCACCGGGACATCCAGGGCGTCCGTGAAAACATTTACGAACTCGCGCCCTTTTTGCGCGGACGGGGCCTGGCGCACGGCGTGGCGCATCCCCTGTTGAACATCAACAACCGCCTGGCGCCGGAGCATGTCGAGAAGCTCGTGCTGCTGTTCCGCGTCTTTGAAACCGCGAACGCGAGCCGCGACCCGCTCGCGCAGCAGGTCCTGCGTCTCTGCCTGGATTCGCTGACACCTGAAAAGATCCAACAATTGGCGGACAGGCACAAAATCGAGCCGGCGCATGCCGAGCCGTGGAGGAAAAGTTTTTTTGGAAGCTCGGACGACTATGGCGGCCTGTATCTGGGCGACGCATGGACCGAGGCGGAAGGCGGGCCGGACATTGCCGATTGGCTCAAGCGTGTGGAGAACGGCGGGGCCGTTGCCGGCGGTTGCGCGGGGGATGTGCAGCGCCTGGCCAACAGCATCTACCGGGTTGTCTTTGCCTATGCCCGGGACAGGCTTGGCTCCACAGCGCCGCGCGGCATGCAGTTGCTGAACAAGGTGGCCCAGCGCTTCCTCGAGGGAAAAAACCCGACGGACTTTTCCTTCGGCGAACTCGTCGGGCACGTCACCGAGGCCGTGCGCACGGGCAAGGCGTTCGACTTCATCAACCCCAACGAGACCTCGCTCAACCGCGAGGTTGTGAAATATTTTTTGGACCCCGCGATCAAAAAGGAACTGGATGTCATCATCCGCGAGGAAAAAATCCCGGAGCGCCGCACCTTCCGGATGGCCTCCAAGATCGCCAACGACCTGTTCTACCGCCTGTTTGCGCAGGTGGTCAGCCGGATCAACCGCGGGGAGGTGCTCGACAGCCTGCAGCCCGCCACCGGCATGCTGCCGCTGGCCGCCAGTGTTGCGCCCTATATTTTTTCCTATCACAACCTTCACAGCCAACGGCCCCTCTTGCGGAGCACGGCCCGGGCGTTTCTTGGAAAAACGCCGCCGCTGTTGCGGAATACAAAGCGCGCCTGGTTCACCGACACGCTCGACGACGTGAACGGCGTCGCCCGGACCATCCGGACCATGAGCGAGGCGGCGTTCAGGCAGGGGGAGGATTTGACGGTGATCGCCTGCCGCACGAACCTCAACCTCAGCGGGATTAAAATCAAAAATTTCGCGCCGGTGGGTGAGTTCGAGCTGCCCGAATACAAGCTCCAAAAACTCACCTTCCCGCCCGTGCTGGACATCATTGATTACATCGAGCGGGAGGGCTTTACCGAGTGCATCATCAGCACGCCCGGGCCTGTCGGTCTGACGGCACTGGCGGCTTCAAAGTTGTTAGGACTCAGGACCACCGGCATCTATCACACGGATTTCCCCCAGTATGTGCGCTTTTTGACCGAGGACGATTTCATGGAAACCCTCATGTGGAAGTTCATGCAGTGGTTTTATGTCCAGTTCGACACGGTCTATGTCAACTCGGAGTTCTACAGGCAGTGCTGGATCGACCGAGGGCTGGAACCGCGAAAGCTCGCCATTCTGCCACGCGGACTGGATACGGAACTGTTCCATCACCGGCGGCGGCAGAAGGATTATTGGAAAAAACGGGGCGCCAAGGGCAGGGTGATGCTGTATGTCGGACGCATTTCGAAGGAAAAGGAGCTCCGCTTCCTGGCCGATGTGTTCCGGGAACTGCTCCGGCGCGGCGCGGCGGTGGACCTGGCGGTTGTGGGCGAGGGGCCTTACCGCGAGGAAATGCAGGCCCTGGCGCCGAAGGCGATTTTTACGGGCACCCTGACCGGCGAGGAGCTGGGGGCGGCGTATGCCTCGGCGGACCTTTTTGTTTTTCCCAGCACCACCGACACGTTTGGCAATGTGGTGATCGAGGCCATGTCGAGCGCGCTGCCGGCTTTTGTATCCGACGTGGGTGGGCCGAAGGAACTGGTTTCAGCGGAAACGGGGGGCCGGGTGCTGCCGGCTGGGGACATGGACGCGTGGGTTGCCGCGATTGAAGAGTTTTTGAAAAATCCGGTCCCGGCCGGGGTGTTGGAATCGGCCGCGCGTCGCATTCATGAGGATCGGAATTGGGACCGCGCTTTCCGCGAATTTTGGGCCAACGGGTTGAAAGAGGAGGAAATGATGAATTCAGAAGTCAGAATTAAGAATTCAGAAAGCGGGAAAAGCTGAAATAGGTGCTTTCGGCTGTCAGCCACGGCCGACTTCTGGCTCCTGACTCCTGACTTCTTCATTTTCTCCACCCTCTGCCTTTGCTCCAGGTCCTGCCACCGCGTTCTCATTACCCATACAAAACATCATGCAACGCGTTGCGCAAAAAATGTTTACTTGTTTACTTAAGCATCCATTGTTACAATCAAAACCATGAAGAACTCGCAAATCACTCAGGGGTTGCCTCACACAACTTCATATCCCTCTGTACACCTTATCGTACAGCATGCGCTTCGACGTGCGTTTCGAGCTTGTATCGCCTTTGCGATTATTGCAATGACACTCGCGTGCGGAGCTGTGCCCTCGGCTTTTGCGGCCTCCGCAACTTGGAGCGCGACCCCCACCGACGGCGACTGGGTGACCGTCCCGGATGGCGACAACAACTGGAGCACCGGGGTGAGCACCTTCCCCGGTACCACATCGGCCACGGTGATAAATAACGGCGACACA